>NZ_JAUBSX010000070.1:0-32956 GCF_036704885.1 Microcoleus sp. F4-D5
GGCTGTACCATACTCTGTGTCTTGGTTCTAGAATTTTTACCTTATTATAATACTGCCAGAGTGACAAAACAGGGTTATGCTCCTTTGTTTGTGAGATACTGCACTCATTCAAAATTAGCAATTAGCAATTACAGTCCTGGGCGCACCATTGGTGACAAGTTAACAAGAGCCATCGCTCCTGTTGAGGGACTTGCTTTACAATATCAAACGTGTGAAACTCAGACTAGATGGGTCATCAGGCCCCGGTGAGTCCTCATGAGCCGAACCCGAAAAACTAATAGAGACCATACTAACAAGAGCCAGCGACCGATGGTGGAAGATGAAGTGGTCGCCGCCCAACTCGAAGCCTTGGTCACACCCGCCATTACCTTCGGGTAAAAATTACTACCGCCGACTCGGGTTGAGAGACCGGATACTGAACCTACCGTTGATGGTGGCGGCGCTGCTGACGCTGAGTCGGGCGGGATGTGGCAGGAGTCAGAGAACTAACCCGCATCCTGGGGAGGAAAAGTTTTTTATGGTGTCCTCCCACACAAGTATCTCAACAGGGTGCATCTCAATGAAGGCAAATACATCAAATTGAAAGTTGACCGTTGAGATCGTCGGCACAGCCAAGAGCAAGGAATTAGGAAATGTTCTCAATATTCCACCCGGCGCCCGATATTTTCAACCTTAATCCAATGCGTTTAATTGTTGATTCAACTGTTCCCAAACCATCGAAATTATGGATTTTTTATTGTAGTATTGGTAATTTACTATTCGGCAGCGATGGAGTTCTAAATAATTGCAAAACGTTTTAAATGCTTGACGTTTAAAGTCTTTAAATAAATTTATAACTTCATCAACTTTGCCTTGGCATAACATACACCATATTCCACATTTATCAAGTACACCGGCTTATAGAACTTTTATTAGTCTGGATAAAATAAAACAGCGTCATACCAACTTGATCCAGAGTCTAATGTTGTAGATCCACGAAAATTATTCATCATATTTAATAGTTCGATAAATCCGGCTTTTAAGCTAGGAATATCAAAAATCAAGAGCCAAGGCTTGAGGAAATTGTAAAAGACATAGGGTTGAATTATCAGTCGCAAATTATTTAACGTAGATTTCCATCCTCCACTAAAATTCCACCACTCATGCTCACTATATTTTAATGGTTCTTGAGATATACCCTGTGGCTCAACGCAATTTAAGCTCTGGGATTCCTCTAACACACTCTCACGTGTCACTTGATTATTTCTCTGGTTTGTTTGTAAGCTAATTAACAAAAATGCACAACTAACTATTTCCCACCACTTCGCTATTTGCTGATAACTTGGGCGTTGCTGAACTATGGTATGATGAAGTTGTCCTCCGAGCGTCAAAAATAACACACATTTAAAAGCAATATTATGAAATGCCCCGAATGTAATTCTACTCATATCAATAAAAATGGTCATAAAAAAGGCAAGCAGAATTATATTTGTGTCCGATGTAAAAGACTATTTATAGATGATTATAAGCTTCAAAAAGGATATCCCAAAGAAGTGCGGCGTGAATGTCTAAAAATGTATGTTAATGGTCTGGGTTTTCGAGCAATTGAAAGAGTCAAAAATGTACATCATACTACAATCATTAATTGGGTAAAAGAAGCCGGAAAACTCTTACCAGATTTTTACGAACCAGAAACAAATCCCGAAGTGGGAGAATTAGATGAATTACAAACATTTGTGGGTTCAAAAAAAACTTGCACCTGTCTGTGGACAGCGGTAGACCATTTTAAGCCAAGTATTTTAGGATAGGTTTTAGGCGACCATAGCGCCAAAACTTTTGAACCACTATGGACGGAAGTTAGTAAATGGGAATGCTACTTTTATGTAACAGATGGCTGGAAAGTTTACCCAAATTTTATTCCGGAGGGAGACCAGATCCCACCGCAAAACCTATATGACTTGCAGTTGAAGGTGAAAATACAAAACTCAGACATTACGCAAGCTCGGTTAAAAAGAAAAACTCTTTGTTATTCTAAGTGTGAAAAAATGCTAAGGTATTCAATTAAATTACTAATTCATTATCTAAAATTTGGAGAGGTTCCAATTCCCCATCAAAATCCCGGAAATCATTTTCGACTCCCCTCCCGTATTTTTGCTCGTATCATACCCTAATTCAGCAACGCCAAAATCCCAAAAGCCTTTTGACCCAAACTTTTTATCCACAACCCCTTGACAGGTCAATACAGTATCTACTCAACCAAAGCCTGCCTTTGAGCCTCCAGCAATTCCTGAATCCCGATTTCTGCCACATCCAAAATTTGATTTAACTGACTCCGACTAAAACTTCCTGCTTCCGCAGTTCCCTGAATTTCGATGATGTTCAAATCTCCATTCATTACCACATTACAATCAATTTCAGCCGCCACATCTTCAAGATAATTCAAATCTAAAAATGGCTCTCCTTCCAAAAGTCCCACAGACACGGCCGCCACTTGACGAATAATGGGCGATCGCACTAAATCACCTTTTTGCACCAACTTGTTCAAAGCATCAGCCACAGCCACAAACCCGCCAGTAATTGAAGTCGTGCGAGTCCCAGCGTCCGCTTGCAAAACATCGGCATCCACCAGAATCGTCCGTTCTCCCAATAGTTGCATATCCAAGCACGATCGCAAACTGCGCCCAATCAACCGCTGAATCTCTTGAGTCCGTCCCGATAATTTCATAAATTCCCGATCTTGTCGCTGCGGCGTAGATCCCGGCAACATTCGGTATTCCGCTGTCAGCCAACCTTGTCCGGTATTCTCCAGAAATCTCGGCACTCCCGGGTTGATTGTCACGCTGCAAAGTACCTGAGTATCGCCACTTTTTGCGATCACAGAACCGCTAGCAAATTTGGCAAACTGTCGATCGAAACTAATCGGACGAAGTTGATGAGGTTGTCTGCCGTCAGGACGCTGGAAAGACATAATATTTAGGGAATTGGTAATGGGGAATTGGGAATGGGGAATGGGGAATTGGGAATTAATCTTCCGGCTTTTTTTGATTCGTTACATATGCACCCATTCAATCTAAAATCTCACATCTAAAATCTAAAATGGTATGACTATTTGCCGTTAGCCTGGATCGATTTGAGAATATCCTGCTGGACTTGTTCGGGGGATTGGTCGCCGTTGACAGTTAACAGCCTGTTGCGATACTGATAATAATCTACGATCGGCATAGTGCGTTCGTGGAACAAATCGAGCCGGCGCTGTAAAATTTCTGGATGATCGTCCGATCGATCCCGCTCGATTGATCGACTCAACAAAACTTCGATCGGCACTTTCAGCCAAATTGCCCAATCTAGCTCCTGCGCCAACCCCTCTAATAAAAAATCCAATTCCTCAGCCTGAAACGCCGTTCGCGGATATCCCTCCAACAGCCAGCCATTAAATACATCCCACAGCAGCAACCGCCGACCGATAAATTGAATCAAAATTTCATCGGGAACTAGCTCCCCTTTTTCCACATAAGGTACCGCCAATTTGCCCAAGTCTGTTTCACCTGCGATTTCCGCGCGGAGAATGTCCCCTACTGCCAGCAAAGGAATGCTCAAATTGCTGCACAATTGCTGTGCCTGAGTTCCCTTTCCCGCTCCTGGCCCTCCCAGAATCACCAATCTCACAGTACCTGCTCCTAGTGCCGCGACATTCAAATTCTACGCGATGTCTGTACCTTTTCTTGAGAGTCCTGGACGCAGCAAGACTCTCACCAGCTTGGTTTTTCACCCTATAACTCTATAACTGTCTCGCTCCCGGCCGGATTTTGGTAAAAAAATCGGTTTCTGCCAAGCGTGGTAATTGAGTTCAAAAATCCCACAAACGACTGCGAATGCCACTGCCACTACCTTTTGACAACTTGTATATCTAGCGTTCGATCTGATGTGCACTCGGCCCCGTACACTATATATTGTTAAGCAGGCTCCATCCCTGTCAAGGTCAGAGCCGCCATTCAGACTAAGTTGCTGATTAGATATTGCCCTATGGTTGCCCAGTTACAAACCCCTAAACTCAATTTAACCCACAGCTTGCCCTACACTGTTGAAGGGCTGGTGCAAGTCTTTACAGGCCCGCACCGCTGCTTTTTTACCAGTGTCATGGCTCAGGCGCTCCGAATTGCAGGACAGGGGGCTCCGGTGCTGGCGGTGCAGTTCCTCAAAGGAGGAATTAATCAAGGACACCAGCATCCAATGCGGCTGGGGCAAAACTTAGATTGGGTGCGGTGCGATTTGCCACGCTGCATTGATAATGCCGATTTAGATGAGCTTGAGACGCGATCGATTCAACAATTGTGGCAGTACGTTCAGAATGCGGTGCGCGAAGGTCGTTATGCGCTAATTATTCTTGATGAATTGAGTTTAGCTGTTAATTTGGGCTTGATTCCCGAAGCAGAAGTGCTGGGATTGATTGACAGCAAGCCACATCATTTGGATATGATTTTTACCGGACCATCCATGCCCCAAAGAATTTTGGATGTTGCCGACCAAATTACTGAAATTCGCCGCAGTTAAGGACAATGACTCAATTTGCGATCGCCCTTTTAGCGGTCGCATTTTTTATTTATAAAAACAGGCGATCGCTTAGCTCAAAGAGCGATCGCACGCCGATCAATTTAGCAGCGACATTACGCTTGAACTACCGGATCGAACACAACTGTCAATCGATCCGCCGGAACCATCCGCTTGAGAATTTTCAAGTGACCGTCTGCATCAGACCAACTGCGAAACTCACCCACAACCACCTTTTCCACATTTGGAAGCGAGCGAACTACAGTCCACGGCTTGAGACGTTTTTCTTGCAACATAATAGATATATTTCCTTGGTAAATTGGAGCCAAAGCCAGTCCCCATGCTTTGCCATGGCCGAGGACTGGCTTTTGACTTTGTAAACTTGCCCTTCTCTAAGAACATAGCACAAAAAAAAATGTTTGCGATTATATCTTATTTTCAGCTTTTTTTTCTACCTATTTTCTAGATAACCTATTGATTAGACTCAAAACTTGTTAACTTTTTAATTCGCACCTCAAAACTATTTAATGACTAACACTTCGACTTGGGTTGAGGTGCAGCGTGACTAATAAATTCTGCCTTCTGCCTTCTACCTTCACTCTACAAATCCCGCCGGGACAGCAGAAACCAGACCCCACCCAAACCCAAAACACCGCATAAAACCCCGCCTTCCCACCCAAAAACAGTCCCCCCCGGCAAGTGTCCAGGCTTGGCCTTAGAAGTAAAATTCAGCTCCGAATAGTATACCCACTGGCTGTTAACCCGCCAACCCACTCGATCGCCAAACTTCTCCCAAACTTTAGCATCATAAACACCAGCCCTTCCCCCCGACTTTACCCACAAACCCTTTTGCACAGAAAAACCGAATCTGCGGTGACTGTGCCGAACCCAAAGTCGATCGATAGTCTGCAAATCCTTAGGTGGAAACTTCCTAATATCTTCCTCGCTCAAATAACCCCGTGAAATTTGCTGCATCGCCTCCAACATTTTCGCCGAAGTTTCCTCATCAGCACCCCGCCAATTTTTAGCGGCAAGCAGCCTTTCCAACTGAGAATAATCAATCCCTCTTTCCGACTCTAAATTTACAGAAATTAGCGGAGTCTCAGTCAACATTTGAGTCTGTCCAGAACAACTAATAACAGTTGCCTGCTGCAACTTTTTCGGCGCTCTAATCACAACAATAGGAGGTTTTAAAGCCTCCAAAACTTCCACAGCAGACTTGTAGCGGTCTTTAACATATTCCTGAATCAACTTATCCAAAACCTGACCTAAATCCTGGCTAATTTTTGTTCCTTTCGGCAAAGCCTCCCTCCAAAGCCAGCGACCTTCAAGCGGGTCGTAAAGGTCATCGTGAATGTCCCCATAAATATCGAGATAAGGCATAACAGAAGTCAGCAAGCGAATGCAAGTCACCCCCAAACTGTAAAGGTCGCTAGCAGGAACAGCCTTACCGTGACGCTGTTCGAGAGCCGCATAACCGGGAGTTCCTAACTTAGTTCCCGTTTGGCTAGGAGAAGCAGTTACTACCTGTTTGGAAACTCCAAAATCTATCAGCACCAACTTGCGATCCCGAGATCTGCGGATCACGTTCTCAGGCTTAATATCGCGGTGAATTACATTTCTGTCATGAATAAACTTCAACAAAGGCAACAAATCTAATAGCAGTTCCCTAGTTTTGATTTCGCTATAAGCACCGTACTTTTCTAACTCATCTTTTAAATTATTTCCATCAATAAACTCTTGCACTAAATACAATCGCCCATCTTCCTGGAAATAAGAAATTAACTGAGGAATTTGCGGGTGTTTTAGTTCGTAAAGCCGCCTTGCCTCTTGTTCAAACAGTCGAATATACTTTTTAAAATGACCGAGTTTCCGCTGAAATTCTTGAGGGGGCGACAACTGTTTGATCACGCACAATTCCTCAAATTTTCCATGATTAACAGCTCGAAAAGTCCTGCCAAATCCTCCGTCGCGCAGCGGCTCAGTTGCTGCATAAAGGTCTTTTAGCAGCAGCTTTGAACCACAATTAAGACAATACTTTGTGCCTGGTGGGTTCTGACGCTTGTCTCTTGGGCAATCGAGATTAAGGCAGTATGTCATATATTAAAAAAATGCGAACAAAATTATAGTCAGGGTTTCATATTATTCAAGAGTCCGATCGCGAGCTGGTTTTTGTTGAGGCGAGACCCCGAACTTTACGGAGGCGGCAGCCACCCTCGCCGTCTGAGAAGGCGATCTCGCCAGACTGCCCCTGAGCAAGTATAACTCTCTTGAGGGTTTGAGCTCAAACTCGAAGTCCAAATCTAACCTTAAACTTCGATAGGTGCAATACATTTGATTTAGCGGTCAAACAGCCAGGAGATTAAACAGAAATAGTAATTTATTCTCCGCCTAGTTAGCTTTGCAACGCCGAAAAAAAAACTTAGGATTCCACCTGAGATATAATTTTATTGCTACAGAGAAGCACTAACCGGAGCTGCTGCTTCCGTCAAGTTCAATCGACCTTAATATTTTACAAGTATAAATTTTTACCTAGTCCCGCCAATCAACAATCCAAAATCCCAACAAAATCACGTTAAAATAGATACTAGCTGGCTCGATCGCAATCCGAGCCAAACAGCAAATTATCCCGTTTTTTCATACTTCCTTTCTTCAGCTATTACCAGTTAAATTTATTTCGCTCGGTCAACTTAATTAGGAACTGCCAGTGACACCAAAATTACAGCCATCTCCAACTTCCAACTCCCGCAAAAAATCACCAAAAGTACCCTGGTTTGAGCGGTTCATGGCACTTGTCGCCTTAGGAAATTTAAGCCTAGTATTATTTGACATAAGTTATGTCCCATGGCGAGATTTCTACTTCCGGAAACTCCCAGTTATCGCCCAAGTATACGACTCATTTAAAGGAATTAAACCCCACCGAGACACTCAGAAATATCTAGAAACCTTAGAAGAATTAAAAAGTCAAGTAGTGCAAACAGGCTTGCCCTCTCCCCAAGTAGCAGCAAAATTGCAGGAAATAAACAATCTGAGCGCGAAAATGATCGACGAAGATCCATTTCGAGTAGCATCAAAAAGCGGCACCCTTGAAAAAATCAAAGACCGGATGCGCGATCGCGCCCCGAATCCCCAAGACTCCGCCAAACAATCATTCCAAACATTCTGGAGCCAAGACTATTTAAACAAACAAGGCTGGCAACAAGAAATCAAGTGGTTTGACAACAAAATCAAGCCATTAATCGCCACCAACTATTACCGCGAGATCGGAGACAACGGCGAATTTACCGACAATTTCTGGCAAATAGACTTGCCATTTATTGCCATATTCGCGATCGAATTTCTAGCCCGCACCTACTTAATCAGCCGCCGCCACCGCAGCGTTACTTGGCGAGCAGCCATGCTCTGGCGGTGGTACGACATCTTCCTGTTCCTCCCGTTCTGGCGGTTGTTGCGAGTGTTGCCCGTCACAATTCGCATGCACCAAGCCAACATGCCGGATCTCCAACCCATACGCACCCAATTCAGCCGAGGTTTCGTCGCCAACTTCGCCCAAGAATTGACCGAAGTAGTAGTAATTCAACTCATCAACCAGATGCAACAATCAATTACCACAGGCGAACTAGCCCGTCAACTATTTCAATCCCAAAAACAGCGCTATCTAGACATAAACAATATCAATGAAATAGAAGCGATCGCCACGCATCTAGTCCAAGTAACCGTTTACAAAGTCCTCCCCCAACTCCAGCCAGACCTAGAAGCCCTCCTGCGGTACAATATAGAACTATTTCTCAAACAATCCCCCCTTTATCAAGGATGGAAGCAAGTACCCGGACTGGGAAACCTGCCCGCACAGCTAGCAGAGCAATTAGTTGCAGAACTATCCAAATTAGTCACACTCGGCCCGCAAGATGCCTACGAAGCCTTCAAAATCGCCAGTGAAGACCCCATCGGCACCAAACTCTCAAGCCAGCTAGTTCAACATTTTGGGCAAGCTTTGGGAGCAGAACTGCAACAGCAGCAAACCTGGCAAGAAATACAACTGCTGCTGTGCGACTTCCTAGAAGAGTTCAAAATCAACTACATTCAGCGGTTGAGCGAAGAAGACTTCGAGAAAATTTTAGAACAAGCCAAAGAACTGCAACGAATAGCCCCGCGTTAAGCTAACCGATATTGAAGGAAGTTCGGCAACGGATTTAACGGATGGATTTTCAAGTTCGAGGTTCGAGGGAAGTTCGGTAACGCGCAGTGAATCGGGATTTAACTGATTTATGTAATGAATTTAACGGATGGATGTTGAGGGAAGAAGCAAGAAGGAAGATTTTCCCAACTTTCTCCCTCTCTCCCACTCCCCACTCCCCCAGCCACCTCTTGAGACACTCCCCCCGCGCGATCGGTTTGTCACTGGGCGGGCGATCGAGCTAAACTGAGAAATGAGGCCTGCCTTCGATCGGAGGGAGTCCTCAAACTTCTTGGAAGAAAGTGTTTTACCTAGGAGTGGGTCAAGCCCACTTTTTTTGTTGCATTAGTCGCAGGAAAAGAACTCAGGGCGTCAGACTTGCAAGTTGAGGACTGCTCTAGTAGGGGTAATCCCCCCGTGATAGCCCCGGCAGGGATGTTGCGTAAAGTCCCAAAGTTGAAGAAAAAAGTCGCAGCGACCCAATAAAACCACCTCAAAGCCAAGCAATCTCAACACCAAATTTTTCCATGCCCGTGTCCGAGTTCAGGAGTTTTAACTTAAGTATTCGATATGACTCATCCTCTAATCCCACAAATCATTGACTTAGCTACCCCCGTTGCGGAAACACTGGGATTGGAAGTAGTGGGAGCAGTGTTTCACACCAACCAAAATCCTCCCGTCTTGCGGGTGGATATTCGCAACCTCCAGCAAGACACCGGTTTAGCCGACTGCGAGCGGATGAGCACAGCCCTCGAAGCCGAGTTAGACGCATCCGACATCATACCCGACGCCTACGTGCTAGAGATTTCTAGTCCCGGCATATCCCGATTGCTCAGCAGCGATCGAGAATTCATTACCTTTAAAGGTTTCCCCGTGACAGTCAAAGCCACCGAACCTGACTCGCGAATCAAAGAGTGGAAAGGACTACTCGTAAGCCGGGATGAAACAGCGGTTTATCTCAATCAAAAAGGGCGACAGGTTAAAATTCCCCGCCCTCAGATTGTCAAAGTTGAACTAGACGAAGGTAAAGAGAGGTAAAGGGAAGTTTTGAATTTTGAGTGCGCGAGTTGGGAATTAAAAAAACTATAACTACGGGTTAAAGTGAAACAAAAACAGGTGATAACGCCTATTTAACCCAATTGAATTCTGTAACTAATTCCTCATCACTCATCACTTACCCTCCGCAATTACCAATTACCAGTTACTTATTACCCAAGCAAAAAAGGAGTGTTTTATATGTCAATGGTTCCCCTGCCCGGACTAAAAGAAATGGTCGAAGGTATTAGCAAAGAGCGAAATTTACCCAAACACGCCGTCCAAGCAGCCTTGCGTGAAGCCCTGCTCAAAGGATACGAACGCTACCGCCGCACCCAAAAACTCGACCACTTCAGCGAAGAATACTTCGACAACTTTGATGTAGAACTAGACGCAGAACAAGAAGGTTTCCGCGTTTTAGCCAACAAAACTATTGTCGAAGAAGTCGCCAATCCCGATCACGAAATCTCACTTTCCGAAGTGCAAGAAGTAGCCACTGAAGCTCAACCGGGCAGCATCGTGCTCGTAGACGTAACACCAAATCAAAAAGAATTTGGTCGCATGGCTGCCATCCAGACCAAACAAGTCCTGGCTCAAAAACTGCGCGACCAACAGCGCAAAATGATTCAAGAAGAATTTAAAGATTTAGAAGAAACCGTTCTTCAAGCAAGAGTGCTCAGGTTTGAGAGGCAGTCGGTAATTTTAGCAGTCACCAGCAGTTTCGGTCAGCCAGAAGTAGATGCCGAACTCCCGAAGCGCGAACAGTTGCCCAACGACAATTACCGCGCCAACGCTACATTCAAGGTTTATCTCAAAAAGGTAGGCGAAGGTTCTACTAGAGGGCCGCAGTTACTTGTTTCTAGAGCCGACGCAGGTTTGGTGGTTTACCTGTTTGCTAACGAAGTACCAGAAATAGAAGACGGGGTGGTGAGGATTGTCGCCGTAGCCAGGGAGGCAAATCCGCCCTCCCGGCACGTCGGCCCCCGGACTAAAATAGCAGTTGATACTCTCGATCGCGACGTAGACCCCGTAGGAGCCTGCATTGGAGCCCGGGGATCGCGGATTCAGGTAGTAGTCAACGAATTGCGGGGCGAAAAAATAGACGTGATCCGCTGGTCTCCAGACCCGGCAACCTATATTGCCAACGCTCTAAGTCCCGCTAGAGTAGACGAAGTGCGTTTAGTTGCTCCAGAAGGCAGGAGAGCTCACATTTTGGTCGCTGAAGACCAACTGAGTCTTGCCATTGGCAAAGAAGGTCAGAACGTCCGCCTCGCAGCCCGCCTAACCGGTTGGAAAATCGATATCAAAGATATTGCTAAGTACGATCGCGCCGCCGAAGACACCAAACTGGCAGCAGAAGCAACCAGGCTCGAAGAACTAGCAGGCGACTACGACGCAGACGAAGCATCCGGCGAAAGCGGCGACGAGGAAACCGCAGAATTTGAGGAAGAGGAGGCAGCCGCCACCGAGGAAACCGAAGCCACAGTCTAACAACAGCGAGATTCACACGATTTTCCCGATCGGGAGACAATCAGGATATGTCCCCTACTCCCCCCTCTCCTCCTACTCCGATGAAACCGAACTACCGGTGCTGTGCAAGTTGTAGAAAAATAGCTCCTAAGGAAGCTTTTTGGCGAGTTGTCAGGCTCTATCCTTGTCATCAGGTACAATTAGATCGCGGCCTCGGTCGTTCCGCTTACCTTTGTCCGGAAGCAGAATGCCTCAAAGCAGCTCAGAAAAAAAATCGACTTGGGCGATCGCTCAAAGCACCTGTGTCTGACGAACTGTACCAAACACTTTGGCAGCGTTTAGCCACATCTGACTGTACATCTTACTCGGACCGGGCCGGACGAAAAACCGACAAGAGTTCGGCATCGACTGTATAAACCCTCTTGGCAGCCCTACCAGTAATTACCGGTAGCGCCAGCTATAAAACCCCAATCCGATCTGCCCACCAGTCTGGAAAGATTTGTGTCAGATTAGATAAGGGTAGGGTACTAGCAGAGGTATCCTCAAGGTGGAAAGGTAAACTTTGAAGCTTGATTTGTGGCTGTTGCCAAAATTCAGACTTTAGAGTTCCAAGTTCCAAAAAAGACTTGAGAATTCTCCAACCGCAGACTTCAGCAAGTTGCATCTATATAGATAAAATTGCTGAGCGAGTACCAAAACCCCGATTCCTGACACTGAATCAATCACAGCGAATGATGTCGTCATTAGAACAAAAAATCAAAATGTAAAAACTGGTTGGCACAAAAGAGGGCAGAGTGGATGAACAACGGCAAAGTAAGAATTTACGAATTATCACGGGAACTAAATTTGGATAATAAAGACATCTTGGCAGTTTGCGAGCGGCTCAATATTTCAGTCAAGAGCCACAGCAGCACAATTACAGAATCCGAAGCAGAACGCATTCGCAAAACGGCGGAAAAATACGTAGCCAGCAGCCACTCTTCCCCCGGCAAGCCAGCTCCCCCCGAAAGAGCAGCAGCGCCATCTAGAGAATCTGGCCCTCACCCTAACGACCAACAAAAAAAGCAGCAAATTTTAGAAATACGCAGTCCAAAAGTACGGCAGGCTGGTGCTTCCTCCCAGCCTGCGGGCAACGAGGAGAAAAAAGACCAGTCGGCGGCAACCGTGGCAACTCCTCCAAAATCGCCCGCAGCTCAACAACTCCAGCCTCCCGCTAAACCAAATATCAATCGACCTGTACTGTCGAAGCCAAATGTGGCTGTCTCGGCTGCTCCGTCAGAAACAGTGTCGGAAACTGTAGGTGCGACCGCCCCGGAAACCACCGCCCAGGCTCAGATACCTGTGGCACCTCAACCGCCGTCGGAAAAGGCTCCGGAACGCACCCAGCGCCAGCAGGTACCCCCCCCCGGGCCGTCGCCAAAACTCACGTCGCCGCCAGTCAGACCGGCGTCCGAGTCGGCTAACCGCACCCCACAAAATCTGGGCAACAAGCCGGTACTCAAAGTTGCCAAAACCGAGCAAGAGCAATCACAACAGGCAGAAACTCTGGAAGCCCCGGCTAAACCGAGTCGCCCCAGCAGACCCGCACCGGGAGCTACCGAATCTCGCGACCCGCAAAGACCGCGCCGAGAAGGCGCTGGCGGCCCAGTAAAAACTCCACTTGCCGATCGACCCCAGCCCGGCGGCCCGCGCCGGAGCCTTGCCCCCGCAACGTCAGCTACCGGGCTGCGCAGCCGGGGCGGTGACACCGGAGCCGCAGGCGATGACACTGATGACCATGAAGAAGATAATACGCCGTTGCTCGAGATTCCTCTCCTGAGCAGGCCAACTCTCCCTCGTCCTGCCAAAAAGACATCGGTCATTTGGGAAGAAGATGATGACGAAAACTCAGATGCTGCCAAAGCTGCCAAGGCTGTTAAGGCAAAACGTTCTCGCCTCAAACCCATAGACGAGGATGAAGATGACTTAGAAAACGGCTTGGATCTGCCAGCACCAGTCACGGTCAGCCTGTCCCTAGCCCGCCCAGCTAAAGCGAAGGGACAAGCAGCACCCAAGTCAACACCAACTCCGGGCGCACCCGGAAGCAGCGGAAAAAATAAGAGACCTGGCCCTTCTCACGATAAGAGTTCTTCTTCAGGTTCCAGCGGGGGACGCGGCAACCGGGGCAAAACAGCCGAAGCTAAGGTAGAACGTCCAGAAAAACTTCTGCTGAGCAGGCCCATGACCGTTCAAGAACTAGCAGTTACTCTGGCCGTTCCCGAAACCGAAATTATTAAGCGGCTGTTTTCTAAAGGCATTGCGGTCAACATTACTGAAACCCTGGACATTCCAGCGGTGAGAATGGTAGCCGAAGAAATGGGCGTAGAGGTAGAAACCCCAGAAAAAGCAGCCCCAGCGCTCAAAGTGATCGAGATGCTGGACGCAGCCGATTTGGAATACCTCGAACGCCGTCCGCCAGTGGTAACGATTATGGGACACGTGGACCACGGCAAAACTACCTTGCTTGACTCGATCCGCAAAACAAAGGTAGCTCAGGGAGAAGCTGGCGGGATTACCCAGCACATCGGGGCTTACCACGTGGATGTGGAACACGATGGCAAGAGCCAGCAGGTGGTATTTTTGGATACGCCGGGACACGAAGCCTTTACAGCGATGCGGGCTCGGGGAACTCGGGTTACGGACATCGCTATCTTGGTGGTGGCGGCGGACGACGGGGTGCGACCTCAGACAATTGAAGCTATCAGCCACGCGAAAGCGGCGAAAGTGCCAATTGTCGTTGCTATCAATAAAGTAGACAAGGAGGGCGCTCAGCCGGAACGGGTGAAGCAAGAGCTGACTGAGTACGGCTTGGTCGCAGATGACTGGGGCGGCGATATCACGATGGTTCCAGTCAGCGCTATCCGAGGCGAAAACCTGGATACGCTGTTGGAAATGATTCTGACAGTCGCGGAAATGGAAGACCTCAACGCCAACCCGCACCGACCGGCTAAGGGTACTGTGATTGAAGCTCACCTCGACAAGGCAAGGGGACCTGTGGCAACTCTGCTGGTCCAGAACGGCACTCTGCGAGTGGGCGATATTGTGGTCGCAGGCTCTGCTTTGGGCAAGGTGCGGGCAATGATCGACGACCGGGGCGATCGCGTAGATCGAGCAACTCCATCATTCGCGGTGGAAGTGCTGGGGCTGCGGGAAGTTCCTCGCGCGGGAGATGAGTTTGATGTCTTCGGCAACGAAAAAGAAGCAGCGGCGATCGCCTCTGGAAGAGCTACATTCCAACGAGATTCGCGCCTCCTGCAAGGCGGCCGGATCAGCCTCAGCGGCTTCTCTCAACAAGCTAAAGAAGGCGTTCTCAAGGAACTAAACTTGATCTTGAAGGCAGATGTTCAAGGCTCGCTCGAAGCAATTGTCGGCGCTCTGACTCAACTTCCTCAAAAAGAAGTTCAACTCAGACTGCTGCTATCTGCTCCTGGGGAAATCACAGAAACGGATATTGACCTCGCCGCAGCCAGCAATGCTGTGATTATCGGGTTCAATACTACTCTCGCCAGCGGCGCTCGCCAAGCGGCCGACCAAGCGGGCGTAGACGTGCGGGAATACAGCATCATCTACAACCTCTTGGATGACATTCAAGGGGCGATGGAAGGCTTGCTGGAACCCGAACTGGTCGAAGAACCTCTGGGTCAAGTGGAAGTGCGCGCTGTCTTCGCGATCGGTCGCGGGGCTGTGGCTGGATGTATGGTACTCTCTGGTAAAGTCATCCGTAACTGCAAGGTGCGGGTGCGCCGTAGCAACAATGTCGTTTACGAAGGCGTCCTCGACTCCCTGAAACGGATGAAGGAAGATGCCAAGGAAGTCAATGCTGGCTTTGAATGCGGTATTTCCTTGAGCGGGTTTAGCGACTGGGCGGAGGGCGATATTATTGAAGCCTACCGGATGGTTACTAAGCGCCGGACTCTATCTCAATAGTTTTGAGCTTTGAGTGTTGAGGTGGAAGAGAAGTTTTGAGCAAAGGCAATTAAATTGCCTCTACCTCCCAACTATTCTCTTCACTCAATACTCAAAAAGTCATCACTCGCAACTTTGGTTTTTAACTTAAAATCCACGCATTCACGCATTCAAATAGGACTTACGGAAAGAAACCGGGTTTCTTCCTGTAAGTCCTCGGTTTGACAGCTAGATATGTACTCCTCGCACCGGGTTTCTGGGTCAAGAGTGCGTCCGAGACCCTCAAAACTAAAAATTCAAAAATAAAAACTCATAACTATTTAAAGTGCGTTCTTTTTGGTCAGACCCTTTCTTGTGGATTCACCTTTCTGGGGCGGCTGCACTGCCGATTTTCCTGGGACTGTGCTTGCTGGGACTTGCAGTGGGTTCTCCCCTGCTTCCTGTCTGGTTAGAAATGTTTTTAGTGGCTGTAGCAGGTATTGTTCCTGTGCTGTGGATGCAGTGGTTCCGCCCTTTTTACATTTTTAGTATTTTAGTTGTGGCGGTGAAACCGCAGAATTTAACTAATACGCAGCACCGGATTTTGAGTCGGTTTAAAACTAAATTAAATCAGGGACTAGCTCTTTTTGTCGCTCTTTTACTGGCAGTAATTTTGTGGCAGATCTACCGATTTGCTCCCCTCGCTGCTTCGGTGGCTCCCTTTCCTCCTTCGTGGCGGTGGGCTGGATTGTTGTTGGCAGCTTCTGCTTTTTTAGCTAGCAATTTGTTTTTGCAGGTGTCTGCGAGTGTCATGGCTGTTTTGCTGACCCCGGAATCCGAATTTGCAGCCACAAAGCCTCATATTTTAGAAAAAATTCGGCAGGATTTTACGATCGCGGGTTGGCAAGTCGATCGACTTTTGCCGGCTTTCGCCGTCGAGGCAACTGCCGCTGTGGCTCCACCTGCAGAGTCAATTGAACCAGCATCGGGCATAGGGAATTCGTCTGCCGACAGTATTGTCAACCCAAAAACTGCTGACACCAACGGCGTTACATCCCTACCCGAACACTCGAGCGAAAAAAAGTGAAATAAAAAATTAAGATGGGTAGAATTGTAATTTAAGCTACCTTCATTTGGACAGATTTATGCTCTAAAAAAATAGGTAAGGCCAGTCCTCTGATTGAGATTATTAATAGCCTTAATATTTAATTTTTAATCGCAGGCTGTGGATATTTTATATGGGCTATTTGGAGAGAAGAATCTATAATAGAGAGTGTCAAAGTAAGCTTTCAATCCTTACAGGGGATTAAAACAGAGGTATAACAATATGGCGAATTATCTACCGCTCGCACAAGAACCTAACGCCGCAGAGCCGATCGAGCTGTGTGCAGATTCTGAAATCTGGGGCAGTCTCAAATCCGCGATCGGCGCAAGTTCAGGATTTCAACGCTGGCAGCTAGAACTGAATTTTGAGCGTCAACAGGAAAACGCCACCATCGATCAGCAGGTTCGCTCTTATCTGCGGGAAACTTTAGAAACTTTGGCTTACTGAATGCCCTAAAACCAAGTATTGTAAAGGTTTGTGAATTTTTTTACAGGCAAATTCTGTTGGCATCCCCTCCAATATGGTATGTGAGTACCGATAGTGAGTGCCGATCGCAACTTCGGACATCAAATTGCAGGGGACACTATTTCTCGTTACTTAGTCGGGATTAATTCCCGCATTCTACTTGCAAAATACTCTCAGAAAAATCAAGATCAAATTAGCTGGAAACCCAGATACAAAGCGGCTGCGGCCGCTATCTATTGACGTGACTGTGGCCGAAACTCTTTATAATAAGGCTGAAGCCAAATAAAATGAACAGTTTTAGAGTGGGAGTAAATCAAACCGTCCACATAAACCTGATTACAAATCTTTGGTACCGTAAGTCCTATGAGTACTTTACAATCAGAGTTGAGGAAAATGCGCTTAGTCATAGTTCAGTACGCCGGCGATTATGCAGAAGCCTTTCAGCGTTTAGCCAAAGGTGGAAGCGAAACATACTACGCTCAAAAGTATTCTGTTGATGCCGTTACCGATCTCGCAAAACGAGCGGAGTCAGTAACGGTTATGTGCTGCATGACACCAGAATTTAACGAGGAGGTTCTAGAAAACGGCGTGCGGACGATCGCTTGCGGATTTAGTTACCCAATTAATTCCCAAAAATTGATCGAGTTAATTGCCAAGCAAAATCCGACTCACTTAATCATGCGGACGATTCTTCCCGACGTTTTTAAGTGGGCAATTAAAAATAAAATTAGAACCATCGCCGTATTTGCAGAATCTATTGCCACAACTACTTGGCGCCAGAAATTCCGGAACTATTTCCTCGCTAAGTTGTTGAATAACAAGCAAATAGAATGGGTTGGAACTTACGGCATAACTTCATCTTTATTGTTCAACGAAATTGGAGTAAAACCCGATAAAATAATTCCTTGGGACTTCCTGATAGACAGCAATCCCGGTTCTCTTCCGCCGAAAGAAATCTCTGGTGGCCTCAAAACTTTGAAACTATTTTACGCAGGCTTGTTAATAGAAAGCAAGGGAGTTGGCGATATCCTAGAAGCAGTAGCAAAGTTAAGAGAGCGGAATATATCAGTTCATTTAAAAATGGCCGGTCAAGGCCAAGAAGAGTTTTTTGTCCAGCGAGTCGAACAGTTGCAAATTAAAGATTCAGTGGAATTTCTGGGAATCGTGCCAACTCAGACTTTAGAACCTTTAATGAGAGAATCAGATATCGTTTTAGTTACTAGCAGGCACGAATATCCCGAAGGTTTTCCGCTGACAATTCAGCACGCTTTACGCACTAGAACACCGATAGTAGCTTCGGATCACCCGATGTTTAAAACCCACTTGAAACACGGTATTAATTCGATGATTTTTGAGGCGGGGAACTCTCTGGCTTTAGCCGAGTGTATCGAAAAAGTTATTTCTGATGCAGCACTTTACCAAAATATTTCTGTCGCTTCTCACTCAACCTGGTATGAGTTGCGCCTGCCTGTCAAATGGGCGGATTTGATCGATCGCTGGCTGGATGATTCCCCTGAAAGCAAGCAGTGGTTATTTGAAAAACGGCTGGCTTCTGGAGCCTACAACTTAAGACAAAGTTAATCATCAGGTTTACCTAATGAAACTTGAGAAGGACTTATATCTAGTCCTGTCATATAACCACCATCAGGCGAGTAGTGAGGACGAAGAGTCGTTTCTTAAAGATTTTAAGAAATAAAGACTCTTCGTCAGTCCTCTCTTTTTTAGTTTTTATTTTGCCTGCATTTTTTGCCGAATCTGCTCTCCGCGTCTAGCAGCAACTTGCGGCCAAGTCAACTCCAAAGCTCGCTGGCGGGCGGCGGCTCCCATCTTAGCCCGCAAATCAGGAGAATTAGATAGTTTTCGCAGTCCCTCCACCCAGGCGTCTGTATCGTAGGGAGGAAGAATTATGCCGTCAATGCCATCACGCACAACACCGCCTCCTCCCATCGGTGAAGCGAGAATCGGCAAACCATGACCCATTGCTTCATAGATAACGAGTGCGCTACCTTCCTCCAGACTGGGAAAGGCAAAAAAGTCAGCTTGGCTATAGGCAGAACTGTAGTCCAAGGCATAATCAAAGTGAACTACATCAGGACGTTTTAGCAAATGGCTGCAAGTTTGAGCGATCGCCGGTTCGAGTTTGCCAAAAATTGTCAGTTTTCCCTTAATCCCTGCTCGCTCCCAAGCCCGCAACAGCAGGTGAGTCCCTTTGCGGACGCAGGCAAAACCTAGGAAAAGGACGTTAACTTCCTCTGACGGCGGTTTTTGGTATTGATAATTCGGGAAACGCTCTGGCGACCAACCCTCTGTCGTTAAAAGCAGTTTCTCTTCAGGCACTCCGGCTTCTTGAAACGATTTTACAACTGCCGGACTGGGACAAAACAGAAAGTCAACTACCTTGAGTTTTTGCTCTTCGATCTGAATTGTTTCTGGGGTAATTTGGTGTTGAGGTTGCAATTCCAAGCGAGAGTAAGCATCGTCAAGGATACTCTTAGCTTGCCTTTGACAAGTATTAACTCGCTCCCAAAAAATCGGCTTGCTTTGCTTGTTAACGCTCTTTACAGTATCTAATGAGAGACCGGGCCACAAGTAGGCAGCATCAAAATTTTTGAGATCTTTGAGAAAACGCTTCTCTGTCTTAATTTTGGGAAGACTGGGACTGCGGTAATACAGTTTTTTCAGAAATGACGGAATTGCTTCAACTATATTGGAGTCGCGACACGAGCGATCGCAACTCGGGACAACCATGCGAGCCTTCAGCTCAGGGTGTTGCCATTCTTTGCACACTGAAAAAAATACGTGGCTGATGGCTCGGTCATTGCAATGGATTGGAAATAAAGCACTCAGTTTTAACATAGCGTTAATCTTCCGTTCACTAGAGTTTTTCTGCTTTTATCTAAACATTGACATCGGACATGGCTCCTCGGTTTGCCGAGCAGTCTCGTTTTATGTAAAAGGAGGTTTTGTAACTTGACAGTGATTGTACTCTGATAGGATAACACTTAAGTGAAATCACTGACAAGGCCCTAAAAAATAACTATATATTTTCGTTATGAATCCTTAAAAAGTAGCATCTAAAACGAACTAAATTTTTTTACTATGTTTAGTCTCCTACGAAATACGAGTTTTTAACCATTTGTTAAAACTTGGAGCTTAAAATTCCTGCGACACATACTCCACCCCGGGATATTACGGATTAAAATAACTGACGGAAAGGAATTGGGTTAGAACCCCCCCGCGGTCGTGGATCGGCTCTCACTCCAGGTGGTGACAAATCTATAGCAGTTCTCAATCTTGGTGAGGTATGCCCACGGAGCCCACGGAGCCCTATGCCCGCCGATCGAGCGTGCACCTCATGTTACCGAGAAAGGCTATAGCTAGGAATCATGCCGCTCGCCTGGTTGGCGCCCGCTCGACCCCGTTGATAAAAGTAACGCTGATTACGATACGAGTTAAATTCATTAACTATTCTACAGGTGAGTATATTTAGCAGTTCCGTATTTAGTATGCTAAGTATGATAGAAAACTCCCAAAAAAGCAAAGCTCGCATTGAAAAATCATGAACATTGCTAAACCCAAATCCACTGCGCTTTAGGAACTTTAATTTATGATTAATTACCTGCACAATTAGCGGGATTATTTGTTATAATAATTAACCCTGACTAATCGAGTTTGCGTCTTCAGGTTTTTTTTCGATATGCGCTCGCATTTGATTCGTGTAAATTTCGGTTAATTTCTATTATAGCTTGCGATCCCTCCCACCAAGTTGGTTTTTTGGAGAAGTCTAATAAATACTCTAGCTCTTAAAATGATTTAAAAATTCGATTGGCAATACATTCTTTTATCGAAGGCTATCCCCATGCACTTAAGTTGTAGTCTCGGCTATCTTCTGTGGCAACAATTATTAATAAAAATTAGGCAATTATGTTTCATTTATTTTGTGAGGCAATCTTCTCTTTTCTGAAAAAACATTATTAATAACGAGCGGTATTTCTCTTTTTTACAAAAAATACTGCGTAATTACCTATGTCTACCTTGACAAAGCAGAAATTAAAATATTAATAAATGTTGTTAATTTGGGTAAATCAAGCTCAAATAAAAATATATTGTTTTTATTTAAATTTTCAGGTATTCCCTTAAATGTAATCTAGTTTATGAAATTATTTATAATTATTAGCAATTTTTTACATTATTTTTTGTTATTGTGACTTTTAAAATAAATATCTTCTAGTCCCAAAACCATACCTGTAAATATTTAGAGATTTTTTTTCTATTGTGAATAATTCTTGTTTTTTATTTAAATGCAGTTCTTTTTTCGCGAGTTATCTTGGACTCCAAGCTCTGCTAAAAGTTTAGCAGACACGACCAATAACTCAAATTGTTTGTAAAGTTTTGCTAACAAAATAGCACTATTTAAGTTAGACACGTTAGAACAATATCGTGATACCGAATTAAAGCTAGACTGATTCTAGGTAGACTGATTCTAGGTAGACTGATTCTAGGTCAGCGCCATCTCAAGAATGTTCTAGCTGCGCAAACGTGGGCTGTGAAAAATTTATCAAAACATACTCATGTTTGTGAGTGTGGATATATTTTAGATCGAGATCGCAAGGCCGCGAAGAATATCCTGAGTCGGAGATTAAGTAACGTAGGGCTTACGGGAAATTGGGGGTGAAGCCTTACACGCTTGTGGAGACCTGAGCGCTACTAATGTTAAAGCAATTCGCTTATCGGCAAGTCGGCTCTATGAATCAAGAATCCTCGTGTCTTTAGGCCGGGAAGTGCCAATAAATAGGTTGCTGAAGTCAGTAATTGCAACGATGGATTTCAGAGGAGTGGGGGATTTATATCATCAAAGTTTTTACTGATACAACTCTTCAGTATCAAGGTAAAAATTTCTTGTCACGGCTTGTATTAATTGAGCTTGGCAATTTTAACATCTGAGAGTTATTCACAGCGATTTTTTGCCCTGCAAATTCATATCTAATGTACTGAAATTTTTCAGGGGCAACGATCTTGGCAAATTTATTCGGAAACAATCTTGCTAACAACCTTACTGGAGGTGCAGCAGCGGACAATATTTTTGGCGCTGGTGGAAATGACATCCTCAATCGGGGTGGTGGTAACGACAATATCTATGGCGATTCTGGAAATGACTTGCTAAATGGTGGCGCAGGTCTAGATTTCATGTACGGTGGGGAAGGCGACGACAGCCTTAATTCAACTGAAGGGGGTAATGACAACCTCTTCGGTGGAATTGGTAACGACGTTTACCAGGTCAACACTACCACCGACAATCTGGTTGAGGGTGTCGATCGGGGCATCGATATTGTCCGGTCTTCTGTCAGCTATACCCTGAATGCTAACGTGGAAAACCTAGTCCTCACGGAATCTGCCAATATCAACGGTACCGGTAACGGCCTCGGCAACCAAATCACGGGTAACAGCGGCAACAATACCCTCAATGGTTTAGGTGGCAATGACACGATTCATTACTGGCGGTGCTGGCAGTGATACCTTAAATGGCGGTGCTGGCAGTGATGTCTTAATTGACGGAGGTGGTAATGACCGATTCCTCTTCAATACGGTTCTTCCTGCGGCTGGTGTAGATACAATCAATAACCTATCGATTGGGATCGATAAAATTGTCCTGGACAAGACAGTTTTCGCAGCTCTCGAAACGGGTGCTGGTAATATTTTGCTGGCTGGAGACTTTTCGACAATCAATGTGGCTGCCGGATTAGAAGTCGGCGTTGCAGGAAACAGCTTGGATGAGATTGTTTATAACCGTCTGACTGGCAATTTGTTCTACAACCCAAACAATGCTGCGGCAGGCTTTGGAGTAGGTGGTGGTCAGTTTGCCGCAATTGTGGGTTCTCCGGATAACCTCTCCAATACAGACTTCCTCGTCGTGGCGTAGTCATAGAGTAGTGAAATAGAAGCCCGGTTTCTTGAAGAAACCGGGTTTCCGAGCTTGGCTTTAAACAGAACGACCTCAAAAAAGAGCTTTTGATGCCGATCGACTGCTATGAGCGATCGACTGCTGTGAAAATATCGACTGCTATGAGCGATCGCTAAAACAAGTTAAATGGGTTCTATAAATTCAACAAACCCGGTTTTCTTGAAAAACCGGGTTTTTGAGTCTAAAAAGTTTTAAGTTAACCTGCTAACTCAATTCGATCGCCGACTGTGAGGCGATTCGTAGCAAACTCCCGAACCTGTATCCGAGACAAAATGACAATCCCAGTAAGAACGAATAAAGCTTTTCCAAATTGGATCGGTTGACTTGCGATAATAATCGCCCAAGACTGGTTTAATTGCTTCCGTTGCTTCCTTCAAGTGATAGTGCGGCATGGTCGAGAAAATGTGGTGGGCTACGTGAGTCCCGATGTCGTGATGGATAGAATTGATGATTCCATAGTCGCGATCGATCGTAGATAAAGCACCTTTCAAGAAATACCAATCATCACCGCGATACCAGGGAATATCGGCTTCTGTGTGGTGGAGGAATGTTACCAAATCCAGCCAGATCACGAATACTACATAGGGAACCAAGTAGAATTTCAGCAAAAACAGCCAACCAAACTGATAAGTTAGCGCGCCTAAAAAGCCTACCATCAGCACCAAGGATGCAGAACTGGTCAACACGTCCCATTTTTCGGAAGGACGGAAAAGTCGGCTACCGGGTACGAAGTGAGAACATACCTCATCGCCCGATCCGCGAAACAGATAAATTGGGTAGGCAAATAACATCAAATAGAAGCGTCCCAGCTTTTCATACCAGAGCATTTGATTGTATTTGCTCTCTGACACCGGATACCAGCTTTCATCATTATCCAAGCTGCCTGTATTCGCGTGGTGGGTTCTGTGACTGATCCGCCAACCGTGGAAGGGCACGAGAATTGGAGCGTGGGAGAGGTGTCCGATCAGGTTGTTGAGCCATTTGATCTTAGAAAATGAACCGTGCCCGCAGTCGTGACCGACTACAAACAATGCCCAAAACATGGTTCCCTGCATCAACCAGAAAATTGGGTAAAAGAACCAGGAATCGACGGTGTAGGCGATCGCATACAAACCTGCGATGATGCCAATATCTAAAAAGAAGTAAGCTAGAGATTTCCAGGGCGAGGGTTCAAAACAGTGGGCTGGAATGGCTGCCTTGATATCACTAAGAGTAAAAGGTAACTCTGTTGTACGAGAGGACGAGCCTTGATTGCTCGGCGGATTGAGAACAGTATTTGATTGCACGAAGTTTCCGATTTAAGCTGACTTGAGAAACCGCATTCCGCCTTGTAACAGTCAATCGATTTTAGATTTTAGATTTTAGATTTTAGATTCACTCCAAACATGAATTTGGGGGCTTAACTAATATCTAAATTTTTTGGCTCTCCCCGACTCGTGTCGGGGGCTTGTATCCCTATGCAGGTGAGGTAACATTCAACCCGCAAGGAGCCATATTTTTTACTCTGCAAGGGTTTCTAAAGTTCTTTAGTTCGCATGAAGAGCCCGTCCTCGATTCTCAAGCAAGTTGGCTTGTGGAATACTTGTATGGGAAAAATTAGTGCGATCGACCCTGTTATCTAAAAAAATTTGATGTGTCCGTTGTTTGTGCGAAATGCGACTTCAATCTGAGAGTTCACTTTTGGAGGCACTACCTCCAGTCTGCAGGTGGCATACAGCACTTGCAGCAGAAATTGTGAACGAGAGTGCAGGCAAATACCCATCGATTTTGGATTTGAGATTTGAGATTTTAGATTGAAGGACAAATCTCAAATCTCAAATCCAAAATCTCAAATCGGAGTGTTGGGTTTCACACAAGTTTTACCCAACCGACAGTTCACTATAGTTCACAAATCCTGCAAGAATTGCTACAGCCAAGTTAATTTAACATTTCTACACACTGTCTGGCAACGAGTTACCCTAAAAATTTGAAAATTCATAAATCCGGGAAACTGACGGGCGAGCCAGCGCTTTTTGATTTTCTAGGTTGCAGCCTTTTCTAATATGAGCTTAGACCGTTTTACCATTTCGGGAACGTCGATCGGATAATCGCCGGTAAAACACGCCGAACAAAAACTCATCGGGTCTTCGTTAGTCGCCTTCAGCATTCCATCCCAACTCAAGAAAGCCAAAGAATCTACCCCAATTTGGGCGCCGATTTCTGCGACTGACTTAGTAGCAGCAATCAACTGATCTTGATTGTCGGTGTCGATCCCGTAGAAACAAGGATGTGTCACCGGCGGCGAGGAAATTCTCATGTGAACTGCGATCGCACCCGCATCCCGCAAGGCTTTGACAATTTTGCGGCTGGTAGTGCCGCGCACGATCGAATCATCGATAATAATTACTCGCTTTCCTTCCAACACATCTCTGAGAGGGTTGAGTTTCATGCGGATTCCTGACTCCCGCATTGTCTGAGTCGGTTGAATAAAAGTGCGCCCGACGTAGCGATTTTTAATCAATCCTTCGGCGTAAGGAATGCCGGAAGCTTGAGAAAAGCCGATCGCCGCCGGGATTCCAGAATCGGGAACCCCGATCACTATATCCGCATCAGCCGGAGATTCTGCTGCCAACAAACGCCCGATCCGCAGGCGGTAGCTGTACAAACTTTCACCTTCCATCTGGCTGTCGGGGCGAGCAAAATAGATCATTTCAAAGATGCAAAGTTTGCGCTTCTGCTGCTGGCTCCAGTGGAACGAAGCCATACCTTGCTCTGTAATCCAAACTAATTCTCCCGGTTCTACGTCCCGCAAAAATTCAGCACCGATAATATCCAAGCCGCAAGTTTCTGATGCTAAAACATAGCGTACTGGAGTTGTGGGGAGAGTGCCAATTACCAGCGGGCGGACGCCGTGGGGGTCGCGGACTCCCATCACGCCTTTGGGGGTAGCGATCGTCAAACTAAAGGCTCCTTGGCACATAGCAAAGGCACTGATCGCTGCTTCCAGCCAGCCTTTGCCCTTGTCTACCTCCGAGGCGATCGCCACCGCGATCGCCTCTGAATCCGTCGTGCTCAAAAAGTCGCAGTTGCGAGACAGCAACTCTTCCCGCAATTCTTTTGTATTGACAAGATTTCCATTATGTGCTAGGGCGAGACTCCCCAAACGGGTCTTGACAACAACAGGTTGAGCGTTGACAACCCGCGACGAGCCCGTAGTAGAGTAGCGAGTGTGGCCTACCGCTAAGTTACCGGGCAAGTGACCTAAACTCGATTCGTTAAAGACTTGGGAAACCAGTCCCATATCTTTGTGCAGGTGGACTGTTTCACCTTCAAAGGTGGCAATTCCTGCTGATTCCTGACCGCGGTGCTGCAAGGCATACAAACCGAAGTAGGTCAACTTGGCGACATCTTCACCCGGTGCGTAGATACCGAAAACGCCACAAGCTTCCTCTGGCTTGTCGGGTTTGCTAGAATGCTCGTCAGCCGCGAAGGAATGGTTGGGAATCATAGATGGGTGGGTTCCTAATGGGGAAAGTGGGTTAGGGGGACAGTATCAGCGGGAAATCTTGTTTGCGAAAGCGCCGCATAACTTAACATTCCCTTAATCTTGCCACGGTTCTGTCATTATTTCCAACTCGTGTAGCATTTCAGACAGAAGCGATGCGGCGTTTAATGGCATTGTAGTATCGATCGCCCCCAAATCCTATACTAACCTTGATTAACGGCGGGCGAGAAATTTGTCGAGGGATGCGGCGAGGAATTCGGTGATTGTCCAACGAAGTGGGCGCAACGCCAGACTGAAGAGATAGGCGATCGTTCCCTGGAAAATAAATTATAAACTTGCTGGATGGGCTTTTTCAAATATTAGAATTTAAGGGCGATTAATCTTGACTTTTTCATAAAATTGACCTACTATATCACAATCGGAATCTGTGCGGCCATGTAAAGTCAAATTTGGGCGCAGCAAGTTATGGCAATAGCACGGAGCAGATAAGTTTTTCAGTTTAATTTGTAGGGTGCGTCGCTGCGAGATTCTCGATCGAACTTGCAGATTGTTTCGGGTGACGCACCTTACTAATTTGTGGTGCGTGGCTGTGAAATTGTCGATCGAACTTGCAGATTGTTTCGGGCGACGCACCTTACTAATTTGTGGTGCGTGGCTGTGAAATTGTCGATCGAACTTGTAGATTGTTTCGGGCGACGTACCCTACGGCTTCAACCCGCGCACCATCCGGGTAAAGTCTCGTGTAGGCGAGGTTTCAACCGCCGAGTCTTAAAAGAAGAGGCCTCGCGGGAGACTACAGCCAAGAACCGAAAATCCGAGACTACGCGGACACCAAAGCCACGCGAAAACCGATGTCCGAGTAACGATCGCCCGCCGAATTGCTAAGACGATACGCACTGCGACAATTCACCGCAGTGTCGTTCCAGGAACCGCCACACCGCACCGGGCGATCGCTTCGATCGTTGTCGGGATAACTGCACCATTCCCAAACATTCCCGTGCATATCATAAAGTCCAAAAGCATTGGGTAAAAAATTCCCGACATCAGTTGTTTGTTTGCGGTAAAGTCCCTTCGGTGCCCCAGCGTAGGGATTATTGCCATTATAATTAACTAAATCCGGGGTAATTGTTTCGCCAAAATAAAAAGGTGTTTTAGTTCCGGCGCGACAAGCATATTCCCATTCCGCTTGTGAAGGTAAGCGATAAGTCTTGCCTGTTTTTTTAGAAAGCCGCTTGCAGAATTCCACAGCGTCATTCCAGCTTACTTTTTCGACAGGAAGTTTCGCACCTTTAAACTCAGAAGGGTTATTTCCCATCACCGCTTGGTATTGTTCTTGAGTTATCTCATATTTACCCATAAAAAAAGCAGGGATATTCACGGTACGCTGCGGCCCTTCATAGCTACTTCGTCCGGCTTCCGTATCGGGCGAACCCATCACAAAGCTGTCGCCAGGAATTGCTACCATCTCTAGAGTAATACCATTCCCCATATTTTCTATAAAAGCCTGTGCTTTTGCTTGACGGCGGTTGGCGATTTGCCCCGTTGAGTTGACTGTCACTGTTTCAAAAGTAAAGCTTTTTAAAGCATTGGAAGATGGCTTAGGTTTTGGAGTTTTTGGTGCGGGTTTTGGAGATAGTTTTGGCGATGGTTTTGGCGATGGACTTTCTGCTACAGATTGTGGAGATGGTTTTGGCGATGAACTTTTGGCTGTAGTTTTTGGAGATGATTTTTGAGCTGATGATTTAGGAGATGGCGCCTCCTTGTTGGATGAAGGGGGAAGATTTGGTGAAGATGAAGAAGATTTGTTGTTCAACAAACTTTGACTCAGCAGGGCTAATGCAAATCCTCCGCCAGCAAAACCAGCTAATTGCAATAAACCTCGCCTTGTTGTCTTAGTTGGTAACGGCAAAGAGTGCTGTGGAATCACAGGAATTGTGGGAGTTGGTGTCGCTGCGGGAGTTTGTATTGACTGGCGTTGAAAATCTCTTAAAACTTCCTCTGCTGATTGATAGCGCTGCTGGATATCTTTTGCCAACAACTTAGATAAAATAAATTCCAATCCCTTGTCTATGGGACTTTTCAAATGTTGCTGCCAATTTCCAGTCCAGCTATAACCGTGTTCCGTCCACAAACCATAAGGATTTACCCCCGTCAATAGATGAAAAGCCGTCGCCCCCAAGCTAAACAAATCGCTGGCTGCATAAGCTTCACCCCCTTGCATTTGTTCAAGCGGTGCATAACCATGCGAACCAATTTGCGTTCCCTGTCGTGACATCACTGTTACCGACAACTGTTTGGAAACTCCGAAATCAATCAGCATTAACACACCGTCGCTGCGACGGCGCATAATATTCTCTGGCTTGATATCTCGGTGAATGATTTTTTGTTCGTGAATAAACTTGAGAACAGGTAGAAGTTCTAGTAACAGTTGCTTAACTTGGCTTTCTTGCCAAATTCCCTGATTTTGGAAAAGCGTCAACAAATTATCCCCATCGACAAACTGCTGTACGAGATACAAATAGTTGTCTTGTTCAAAATAGGCATCAAGTGACGGAATTTGGGGATGTTCTCCTAGCTGTTGCAGTTGTCGGGCTTCTTGCTGAAATAATTCTACCGCTTTGCTAATCGCCCAAGTTCCCTGGACATTTGGTGCTAATTGTTTAACGACACAGCGTTGATTTAGTCGATCGATATCTTCTGCTAAATAAGTTCTGCCGAAGCCACCTTGACCTAGGAGTTCGATCGTGCGGAAACGATGTCGCAGGAGGGGTACGAGTTCCAGGCCGCAACTGATGCAATATCTTTGTCCGTCGGGGTTTTGAGGATTGGGGCAGTCGGGATTGATACAGCAAATCATTTATTGTATGAATGATATTGTTTATATTGTATAGTGTGCAATAACCCCGACTTTTGTAATAGGTTTTTGCAATAATCGTGAATTTTGTAAGAAGTCGGGGCTCTAGGGTGTGTCTTTAAACCCGGATATCCCCACTAGCCCCCCTTAAGAAGAGGGGGGGACAAGAGTATTCAAAGTCAGCCCCTACTGCCCTTTTTAAGGGGGATTTAGGGGGAGCGAAACTTCACGTTGTCAGACAGATGCAATCCGACGCTCGATCGCATTATAGAACCGATCGCCCATCTCACTCATCGCAACCTCAAGTAACGGTTGATTGTCAGCACTAAAAACTCGCAAAGGTGCTTCAGCCCCGCCAACTAAACCGATTTTATGCCACATTTTAGTCAAATGTTCTTGCAGGTAAGACTCCCAAACCCCTTGATTTTTAGGGGCGACTGAAACTAGAATGCAGTTGCCCATTTCACCAAACAAAATTTCATCCCAGCGGCCGACCTTTTCCGAATTGCAACTGAGATGGATTTCGGCACCCATTTTAGCAGAAATACAGCATTCCGCGAGGGCGATCGCAATTCCACCTTCCGCACAATCATGGGCAGAACCTACCCAACCTTGCCGAATTCCATCGCGACAAACCGATTGCACTTTTCTTTCTAACTCAAAATCTATTCTTGGCGGTTTCCCAGCGACAATCCCGTGAATTGCTGCTAAATATTCTGAACCTCCCAAAGTGGGAGAAGCAGGAAGTTTTGGCTTTTCTATTTTGAGTTCAGAATTGGAAAAATGAAAAAAGGTAAGTTCAGAATCTTGAGACTTTTCTGCTTCCTTTGCATCCCCCATTCCCAGGACATAAATTAAATCACCTTTCTTTAGCCAAGCTTGGCCAGAAATCTTCTTCAAATCGGGAATTAACCCCACCATTCCGATTACCGGAGTCGGATAAATTGGTTGAGGATTTCCCTCAGCATCAACCGTTTCATTGTAAAGAGAAACATTGCCGCCAGTAACAGGCGTTCCCAACTCCCGACAAGCATCAGCAATTCCGCGACAAGCTGACGCTAACTGCCAATATCCGATCGGCTTTTCGGGACTGCCAAAATTCAAATTATCGGTAACTGCCAGAGGTTCAGCACCCACACAGCTTAAATTTCTCGCTGCTTCCGCTACGACTGCTTTTGCACCTTCATAAGGATCGAGATAAACATAACGAGAATTGCAATCAACCGTTGCAGCAACTCCAGGAATCATCCCTAGGGGCGCTTGCTTCTTGCTAAGGGGGGGAGAAACTTTTGGAGTTTCCCTACCTTGTGCTTTTGTAAATAGAGGAATTACCTCTTCTTCCTGTTTGATTTCGGAAGCTAGAGAAACAGCATTTTCTCTCAGTAGATCTCCCTTAGCAAGGGGGTGTACTTCTACCCCTTCAGCAAGGGAAGATTGGCAGGGTTCTAGCGGACGCAATCTGACAACTGCAGCATCAGCGCCTCCCGGTAAAACAACAGTATTGTTTTGCACTTGATGGTCGTATTGTCGATAAACCCAGCGTTTAGAAGCGATGGTGGGAGTATCTAAAAGCGTCAGCAAAATCTGATTCCAAGTTTGAAAATTGCCGTTAATTTCGATACCTGTAACTGTGGACTGTGGCAGGGAATCGGCCGTCCATTCCCATGCTTTTTTAGCATATTCTGGCGGTTCTGTCAACAGTTCTCGGTGATAAATTGGCGTGTTATCTGCCAAAGCAGTCGCGGTAATTTCGGCAGCGATTTCGCCTTTAAATAGAATTCGGACGATCGGCTTTTCGATCACTGTCCCCGCTACTACCGCGTGCAATCCCCAGCGGTGGAAAATATCGATTAATTCCTGTTCGCGTCCTTTTTCGGCAACAAACAACATCCGTTCTTGGGATTCCGAAAGCAGGTATTCGTAGGGAACCATACCGCTTTCTCGAACGGGAACTTTATCTAAATCGAATTCAATGCCGACCCCGCCTTTTGCTGCCATTTCTGATGTCGAACAGGTGATTCCCGCCGCACCCATGTCTTGGGCGGCGACGACTGCGCCGGTTTTGAATGCTTCTAAACAAGCTTCAATTAAGGATTTTTCTAAAAATGGATCTCCTACTTGGACGGCGGGGCGATCGTCCATTGATTTGTCGGTCAATTCGGCACTGGCAAAACTTGCTCCTCCCATGCCATCTCGCCCGGTAGTTGAACCGACATAAAGCACGGGATTTCCGATGCCCGATGCCCCGGATTTGACGATTTCTTGAGTTTCCATTAAACCCAAGGCCATGACGTTAACTAGCGGGTTGCCGGAATACGCAGGATCGAAGTAAACTTCGCCGCCAACTGTGGGTACTCCGATGCAATTTCCATAGTGACTTATTCCTGATACTACGCCTTTGAACAATCTCTGAGTTTTGGCATCGTCTAAGTTGCCGAAACGCAGGGAATTTAAAAGTGCGATCGGGCGTGCACCCATTGTGAAGATATCGCGGAGAATCCCCCCGACACCGGTTGCTGCACCTTGGAAAGGTTCGACTGCTGAGGGGTGGTTGTGGGATTCAATTTTGAAGGCGAGTTGCAAGCCGTATCCCAAGTCTACGACGCCGGCATTTTCTCCAGGCCCGACGAGAATTCGATCGCCCTCTGTGGGAAACTGTTTTAATAGCGGCCGCGAATTTTTGTAACAGCAGTGTTCGCTCCACATGACGCCGAACATTCCCAATTCAGCTTTATTAGGATGGCGGCCGAGACGGTGAACGATTTCTTCATATTCTTCAGGTGTGAGTCTTTCACCGGCAATTTGTTCGGGGGAAAATGGGGATTCGGAGATGGGAGACATGGAAACTCGTTATAAACCACAGGCTTAATTCTAAATGCCCTGTGCTTGGTTAATCTACAATCTACAATCTAAAATCTAAAATCCCAAGCTTTTGGTTTGCTAATTTAAAATCTAAAATCTAAAATCTAAAATCGAATGACTTTACCTCGAAATCTCAATTTTGCCAACCAAAACTTGCGGAACCGTTCTTTTAAAGGGCTTGACTTGTCAGGGGCGAATTTCAGCGGTTGCGACATTCGAGGCTGCAATTTCACCGGGGCGATTTTGAGGGGGGCAAATTTTCGGGGTGTCAGAACCGGACAAAGCCGCAGGCGGGTGAGAAATTTGATTGCTAGGGCTGGGGTGACAGCGGTGACAGTGACGGCGGCTGGGGCTTTGACTGGACTGATTGGCGGGGCGGATGCGGGGGCTGTGGCGGTGGCCGGAACGGCTGCTACGGCGATTGCTGCGACTCGGGGCGAGGCGGGAATTGTGGCGGGGGCTGTGGCTGGGGCTGCTGCTGCGATCGGGGCTAGCGGTATTGTGACCTTTTTGGGCGGAGATACTATCAGGGGAATTGTCTTATTTTTGGTTTCTGGGGTAATTCTTGGGTTAACTGCGATCGGCTTTTTTATCGCTGTTGAAGAAATAGAAAAATTATCGATAACGTCGTTTAGAAAGGCTGATTTAACTGATGCCGTATTCGATCCGGGGGCGGTTCTAGATGCAGATTTTTCCGATGCGCGAGGAGTGCCGTGGTAGACTGCACAATTACTGATTTTTTTGATTTTGTACCGCAAGCATCCAGGATACAAGCCCCCGAATTCATGCGTCCAGAAATAAAAAACCTGTACCCGATGAAACTTGCCGAACGTATTTATTCGTGGGGTGAATACTTCAATTCTAAAATCTAAAATCTCAAATCTAAAATCGATTGACAATCACGCATCCAGGATACCCGCCACGTGATTCATCCGTGGAAAAATAAAAAACCTATATCCGATGAAACTTGCCGAACGTATTTATTTCGCGCAAGTGAATGCTTCAATTCTAAAATCTAAAATCTAAAATCTCAAATCTAAAATCGATTGACAATCACGCATCCAGGATACCCGCCACGTGATTCATCCGTG
>NZ_JAUBSX010000070.1:33056-40345 GCF_036704885.1 Microcoleus sp. F4-D5
ACGTATTTATTTCGCGCAAGTGAATGCTTCAATTCTAAAATCTAAAATCTAAAATCTCAAATCTAAAATCGATTGACCCATTCCCGGAATTCTCGCACTGCTGCGGTTGCGCCTGTAGTTTGAGTGCGATCGATAAATTCGTCAACTTTTGCAGTCGGTAGCATCGGGAAAGCCCGGGAATAATTGCACTCGGCATATTCGCCATTTTGCAAGTGATAAAACTTGATGTTTCGTCCGTCGTACCGCCAAATTTCTGGTACGCCTAAATCTGCATATAAATCGAATTGATTTAAGGAACTGCTGGTAATATCAATTTCTAGTGCTAAATCGGGCGGCGGATCTTGAGCAAAGTCTAATTCTGTTCTCCCTCTGACCAGTGCTTCATTCTGGATATAATAGCATGAATCTGGTTCTTTTCCCGCTGCTTTTTTGCGTTTTTTAATCGTCATCGAGCCAAAGGGGTTGTACTCCAGATTGAGTTCTTCTATGAGAGTTACAATTAAGCGATCGATCAGCCTGTTGCGATTTTCATGTTCCGGTAGCGGCACCATAATTTCTAATTGACCTTGATGATAGGCAATTCTGGTGGAACGTTTGTTGCCCAGTTCCCCTAGCAGGCTTTCATATAACTGCCAACTGATATTGGGGAGTAAAACTCGCTGTTCGGGGGGCGTTGAGATTGTTAGCATTTTACTTGGTTTTAGATATTAAGAATATTTTAGTTTAGCCTTTTTTTTTGCGAACCGCACAAAAAGTATCTGCCGACAGCTACGTTTATGCGCTACTCTATAGCGGTTCTGTGGAAAGTAAGGTACTCTTCCTGTTTGGCCAATGCCCAATTCCCAATGCCCAATGCCCAATTCCCAATGCCCAATTCCCAATGCCCAATGCCCAATGCCCAAGAACACATCATGTTACGCTCGAAAGGCTATAGTTAATAATAGACTGTGGTCATTAGTCCTTGTTGTATGAAGCTGCGATCGTTCTTTTCTTTCCTCATTGCTGGCGTCTTGGTACTCTTAGGCTTGAGTGCCGGTGGTTTTTACTGGCTGACAACTCAAACTCCCCTGAATTTGCTCGCCGGCGGGCCGACAACTACTCCGGCTGCGGCTGTGTTTGTCTCGAAACAAGCACCTTTGTTAGCATCAATGCTGGTAAATCCCGATCGCCTAGAAGCATTGCGGCAAGTTTTTGCCACTCCCGAAGAAAGAAGTCGATCGCACGCGGAATTTGAGCGAATCAAAAAAAGTTTCCTCGCCAATACAGACCTGGATTACAGTCGAGATATCCAACCTTGGATAGGTGACGAAATTACCCTCGCCGTCACAACGCCAGATTTTGACGGCGACAGCAGCAACGGCCAACAAGCCGGGTTTTTGCTGGCCGTTTCCTCTCAAAAGGTCGATCGCAGCCAACAATTTCTCGACTCCTACTGGCGAAAACAATCTCGGGCAGATAAAACAGTGCAGTCGGAACTATATAAAGGCGTCAAAATTAATTATAAAAAAGTACCGATAACCCAGAAAAAAGCCGTTTCGATTTCGCCTTTCAACCCCTTTTCTCTGCCGAATTCAACTTTGCCGCGTAGCTTCGCAACAGCGACCATCGGCGGCAATTTAAATTCTGGGGATAACCAAAATTTTGTTTTATTTGCCAATAGCCCGAATGTGATTCGAGAGGCAATTAATAACGTTGAATCAGCCAACCTAAATCTCAACAATACCCCGGAATATCAAAAAGCTTTACAGCAGCTAACTCAAGGCAGAATCGCTTTAGCATTTGTCAATCTCCCGCAGTCAGCAACCGAGCAAAATCCCCAAGTTTCTCTTAATTCTCTCGCAGTTGCTGTCGGAGTCAACCGACGGGGATTGCTGGCTCAAACTGCTTTAGTGACATCGCGAGAAAACACAGCTTCTCCAACACTCTCCGAACCAGTGCAAGCCTTGCAGTACATTCCCTCAGCCAGTCCTTTCGCCGTCGCCAGCACCGATTTAAGGAATTTTTGGGCTGATTTGTCATCTGCGGTGTCAGCTAACGCTGAAGTATCAAATTTAGTCGATCGCACCCTGGCAGATATTCAGCAAATTTGGGGCGTCAACCTGCAGCAGGATATATTTGACTGGGTACAAGGAGAATACGCTTTAGCAGTGGTTCCGAATTCGTCAAATAGTGCGGATTGGATTTTTGCAGCCGAAAACTCTGCTGATTCCCAAAAGGCGATCGACAAACTCGATGAAATTGCCCGCAGCAAAGAATACAGCATCGGCAGCTTCACTCTCAGAAACCAGAAAATTACCGCTTGGACGCAGTTGACAACGAGTCCCAATTATGGAATAGAAAATAATAGAAAAAGTGCGATCGAAACCGAGGCAAAAGGAGTCCGAGCCACCGTCGGCAAATACGAAATTTTCACCACATCAGTAGAAGCAATGGACGCAGCACTAGAAGCAGCCGCAACAGGCTCTTTAGTTGCCAATCAAGATTTTCAAACCAGCATTGAACCGCTACCGCCATCTAACGACGGCTATTTTTATTTAGACTGGCCTTCTAGCAGGGCAATTTGGGAAAAACAAATCCCGCTGTTGAGGTTAATTGAACTTTCGGCAAGACCATTATTCGATCACTTGCGATCGCTCACTGTCACCAGTACGGGAGAAATAACAGGAATTCGCAAAGCTACTATATTTATGCGGCTGAATTAGTCAGTAGTCAGCAGTCATTAGTCAGCAGTCATTAGTCAGTAGTCATTAGTTAGAAGGAAGAAGGAAGAAGGAAGAAGGAAGAAACTATGCCCAATTCCCTATGCCCAATTCCCCATTCCCCATTCCCAAGAACTAAGGACTAATCACTACTGACGGCTTCACCTTTTTCTGTTGCCCAAAATAAGCTTGAAACACTTCTTTGGCGATTGGGGCCGCGGCAACAGAACCATAACCGCCATTTTCCACAACCACGGCGATCGCAATTTCCGGCTTCTGGGCGGGCCCGAAGGCCACATACAAAGAGTGATCCTGCTGTCCGATCACCTCCGAAGTCCCTGTTTTGCCACCCGTCAGCGGAATCGAACCGTCATTCAATCCCTGTCCCGTACCCTGGGCAACTACCGCGATCAGTCCTTCCTTAACCACCTGAATTGTTGAAGGTTTCATCCCCGTCTGTACCCGTTGAGTCTGCGGCGTGCCAGTCATAGAAGTCAAAAGATGAGGCTTCACCCGATAGCCGCCGTTAGCGATCGAACTCACCATCACCGCCGCCTCCAAAGGAGTCACCAACACCAACCCCTGACCGATCGACATCGTTACCGTATCACCCGCATACCAAGGTTCTTTATACATTTTCTCCTTCTCCTCCGGCGTCGGGATTTGACCGCGATCTCCGCCGCCTAACCCCAAAAGGTTCAAATCCGTCTCCTTGCCAATTCCCAAGCGCCGTCCCCACTTAGAAATTTCCTCCGGCCCGGTACTAATCCCCACTTGATAAAAAAATGTATTGCTGCTGAAAGCCAAAGCATCCCGAAAGCCGATGTCGCCGTAACCGCCGCTGTGTTCGTTAAAATCAATTCCCCCCACAGTAATGTAAGACGAAGTACCCAGAATTGAGTCCGGCGAAAATTTGCCAGACTCCAGGCCCGCGACGGAAGTCACAATTTTAAAGGTGCTGCCGGGGGGATAGCCTTGCATGGCCCGATTCAAAAATGGATTTTCCTGCTCTTGAAGAGTTTCCCACTCACCCTTAGTTATTTTGCGCGTAAACAGATTGGGGTCAAAAGTCGGGTGGCTGGCCATAACTAATACCGCCCCGGTTTTGACATCCAGCGCCACTACTGCTCCCCGGCGGTTCCCCAGGGCTTTTTCGGCTGCTTTTTGCATTTCCAAGTCTATGGTTAGCTGCACCGATTCACCGGGCTTGGGCGGTGTCTCTCCCATCAGCCGCAATTCTTGATTTTGGGCATTTACCTCGATCAGCCGATCGCCCCAAACTCCCGCTATCTGCTTGTTAGAACTCGCTTCTATGCCCATTTGACCGACAATCATCCCCATCGGATATTCCGGGTGAGCTTTTAAGTCTGCTGCGGTAGCTTCGCCAATATATCCGATAACGTGAGCCGCTAAACTGCCTTCGGGATAGTAGCGGTTCGCTTCTGGTCGCACTTCCACTCCCCGCATTTGTCCCACCTGTTCTGCTAGTGGCACAAACACCTCTGGCGGCATTGCTTGCTTGAGCCGCACCGGTCTGTAGGATAGAGGATCTACCTGTTTTAATTTTTGTAAAATTTCTTTGGTCGGAATTTTCACCAGCGGACTCAACTTTTCTGCTGTTGCTTTCCACTCTTCCGGCGTTTGTTCTTTCGGCCACAAATATACCGATCGAGCTAAATTGTTTCCTGCTAGCAGCTTGCCTTTGCGATCGATAATGTGTCCGCGATTCGTAGGCATTGGCACTAGGCGAACGCGATTGTTTTCTGCTCGTTCCCGGTTTTGCTTCCCTTGTACCAGTTGCAATTCCACCAGCCGACTAGCGTGCAGACCCAGCAAACCGGTTGCCAGCAGCATGAACACGATCGCCCGGTGTATCGGACGCGACTGTTTTTTAGGAGTTTCCCCCAGGGTTTTGTCAGAAGAGTGAAATCCTGATATCGAATAAATTTGTCGTTGCATCATTCTATAGGTAGATGTCAAATCCTAGAGTTTAGATTCCTGAATTGTCAATTGTGAAGTATACATCATCAGACCGGGGGCAATAGGGCATTAACCGTTGGGGGAAGGGGAATGATTGACAATTAACTTTTGACTAATAATTAATAACTCCTGACTGCTTACTGCTGACTAATCCCCCAAGCACCAAGAAATCGCCAGCAAAATCAAGGTCAGGCTCAGCCAATTAGGGAGGTGGAACCAGTAGAATAGACCCATAGGTAACAATACCAAAACCTGTGTCAATAGAGAACAGATCCCAAGCAGCAAGGCAAGCAGTATCAAATCGATCATCTTGACAGCGTATAATTTCGGATGTGAGCCGATCGCGTGTGGCAGAACTCGGAGTGGCACTCGGAGCACGATCGTACAGGTGATTGTCCTGATAGAAATAAAGAGCACGAGCCAGGAGGTTTTGAACTAAAAAAAATTGTTCTTCCTCCAGAGTTCAGATTCTAGGGGCTGCGATGGGTAAATTCTGAGTTGTGATTTTAAGTTGTGACCGAGGAGTATTGCCATGTTGTTTAATCCGCGAGCCCATTTCAAAAACGGTGCGATCTTGGTGGCGATCGCCGCAGCCGCCGCCCTACCAGTTTTAGCAGAAACAGCCAATTTCGGCACCTTAACTTTATCGCGAGGTTCTGGCTCCCCAACAGCAGTTTTGAGAGGTTCCACAGGCGGTTCGTACTCTTTATCTGCCATTGCCAACGCCGATCGCCACAAAAACAAATGTTTGGGTTTTGCCACTCCAACTCCCGACCATATCATAGTCTTGCAGCAAGACTTTTCCAAACTCACAATCCAAGTCAACAGCGGGGGAAAAGACACAACCTTACTAATACAAGGACCCAACGGTAACACGGTGCGCTGCGGAGACGATACAGGTCAAAATAAAGATGCTGGCATTGTGGATACGGGCTGGGAAGCAGGATCTTACAAAATTTGGGTCGGTTCTTTAGAACCAGGAGTAAAGTCAAACTATACCGTTTCAGTACAATAGTTAGACTAAATTGCCAAATAGTTTGCTAAACTTGTCTATAATTGACCAAACAAAAAACCCTAAGTAAGCTTAATTATGTTGACCCTCAAACAAGCGCTCAAATTGAACAACGAAGCGACCTTGATGGCAAAACACGCAGAATTTCGGCGCGCGGTATTTAATTGCGGTTTAAGCTTGCAACCTAAATGTATAGTGAGGGTAAACTTTCAGACTCGAAGGTGATTGGTGAGTTGAAAAAAGGTCTCACCAATCACGTCAAAAAGCAACCTGAATTCGCTTGGATGGATCGGTTGTCCGGCCCAGGGCAGTTTAATTCTCAAATTTTAGCGCAGCTAAAATTTGAGAATGAGCGATGAATATTTCGAGCGCTCCCCTGTATTCTATCAGAGCGATCGACTTCGATAAAATTTGATATTAAAATTAACCGTTTGCCATGCCCTGCAACGGTTTTACTAATTAACATCTGAAATTTGATAACTCTCAAATAGGTTAAATGCCAATGCTTAAGTTGCAATAAGTATGAGAAGATCCAATCTCGATCCCAACCATCTTTGTCCAGCTTTTACCGAGCGAAAGCCTAACCATTGGTAAAGATTCAAGGCAATCGTTGTGAGAATTGATATATTAGTCACAGCTTTCTGATGATGTCTCGGCCAAGAATCTTCTTGAAAAATCACATCTTTAACCCAATGTAATTGATTCTCTATTAACCAATGCTCCAGTATTTTCGACGCAAATACTTCTGCCTCTTGGGACACGCTACAGATGTAGTATGCTAAATGCTGATAGTCATTTTTACCGCGAGTCCCACTTCTTTCCACTTTAATTAGGGCTTGCCGAAAAAGCCTAAAACCTTGACAGAGAAAGACTTTGACTGGTTTGAACGCGGAGCGTGTGCAAGCTTGTGAGCTAAAATCTGTCCAAAGCCTAGTAAAACATCACTTTCGTAATGTACCGAAAAGTTGACTAGGGCCCCAAACCCGCCATCCAACTTTGACTTGCCTTTTGAGGGGCAATTGTTAGAAGATAATCGTTGGGTAATCATGGCGAAACTAATTCCGCGGTCAGAATTTGAAGCAGAATATGCTCAAAACTTTTCCGTAGATATGGGAGCTCCAGCTTGCATCTTTTCGGATGGCATTGGGAGCATTAATTATTAAAGAAAGGTTAGGAACCAGCGATCGCGAAACAATAGAACAAATCCGAGAAAACCCTTACTTACAATACTTTATAGGCATGACCAGCTATCTTCTGTCAAGCACCATTCGACTCATCAATGTTGGTTCACTTTAGACAGAGAATAGGTGTCAACCTAGTCAATAAAATCAATGAAAAAATGGTCAAAGAGCAGACCGAAGCACCAGGCAAAGTAGTCGATAAAAAGTCATCGGACATCAGCGAGCCGAAAAATCAAGGAAAATTAATATTAGACGCAACCTGCGGCCAGCCGACATTAAATATCCTAACGACTTAGGAATATTGAATCAAGCCAGGGAACAAACCGAAACAATTATAGATCAATGGCACTGAAAAAGGCTTAATCACCCCCGCAGTTTAGCTTTCAAGACAGAGCGAGGTTCCTGCATTCGAGGATA
>NZ_JAUBSX010000071.1:0-39161 GCF_036704885.1 Microcoleus sp. F4-D5
ATATGAGGACGCCCAGACATTTTAATATTCTCCTTTACTTTTCAGGTAACTCTAGCATAACTTTAGAAAAATGGTATGATTTTCGGTACGATTGCCTGATTGACACATTGAGGGACTGACTGATATCGTTTCCGGCTGCACTCCTTATGATAAGCTTTCGACACGGCGCCGTGGCGTGTCCTCCGTTTATATCATTCCGATGAAGAGCGGAATTGATATGACAGATCGATCGCCTGAGGTAGCGATCGACCGTCCTCACTCTTTTAAGATACAAGGGGCGGGTTCCACCTGAAATATTTGCAATCATTCAAAGGATAAATAAACCCGCCCCCGCCCCACGGCGAATCTGAATGTACATTTCGATTGTTCGTTGGGTGGGGGCGGGTTATCGAGATTGTTTTTTTCCGGCGATTATGGTTTGGGAAACCCGCCGCTACGATCGCACCAATTCTACGATCGCGAATCAACGAGACATGATATTAGAGAACTCGATAATTCTTCAGTGTATCCGTGTCAAAATCTCTGAGAGCGCTTTCTTCCTAACCCTAAAAAGAAATAATCAAGTAACCGTTTTGGAACTTAGCACCAGTAACAGATTTCCCAGTTAGCGCCGGAGGCAGCAAAATATTGCGCCGCTGATCCCCCGCTTCGATCGTCACTTCCGGCCCCGATTGAATCAATTTAATTTCTTTCTTGTCAAACCCAGGCAAAAACAAACTAACTTGACGCTGTGCAATGTTTATGTTAATTGGTTTAGGAGCTTTTGCGGCCTCAGAAAAATCTGGCAAAGCATCAATTAGCGGCTGCCAGTTATTGTCACTGTGCGCCGGAACCGAAACAGCCGTCAAAGGATCGAAATCGCCAGTAATAGCTTCTGTAACCGGTGCTTGATTGACAATGACAGCGCCCACAGTCAAACCAACTTGTTGAGAACTTCCCCAAAGATAGCGCGCAGTTGCGATCGCGCTTGCATCCCCAGTCGTCACCAAAAAAGCCGCCGTGCGGTTCGGATCTGCCAGCGCTTCCTTACCCTTATCCAAAAGATTATCGACTTGCTTAGTAGATTGAAAAGGATTATCCCCAGACAAATCCACAGTTAACACGGTACTGAAAACCGGCTGAATAAAAGGCGACAAAGCTTTACCCAAATCCGAATCTACCAAAGCTTGACGGAAGCGACGGATATACCAACTCAAAATTTCCGGCATTCCCAGCATCCGCAGCGTATCCATGCCGCCATTGCCGTCATAAACAATTACATCGTATTGTTTGCTGTCCTGGTATTCCCGAAGTTCGTTCAACGCCAGCGCGCTGTCCATTCCCGGTAACACTCCTAATTCTTGACCGTAAATCTGCTTGAAAAAGGGAGTGCGGACATATTGAGCTTCCAACTTTTTAACTTCGTCCCACCTGCGTTCTAGCAGCGGCGCGCTTTGCACCTGAACTGCTTTGAGGTTGGGGGCGATTTCCTGGGGGTTGATAGTCAGGGGAACCCCTAGCAGAATACCCAATGCAGGGCCCGGATCTTGGCCGAGCAGCAGAACTCGCTTGCCTTGAGCCGCATATTTTTTAGCTGTTGCGATCGCGATCGTGCTGCGGCCAGTGCCGCCTTTGCCCAAAAATGTCAAAATCAAAGCCATTTTCTGTTCTCACTGCCAAAGCTTACTCTTTAACATTTAAGCGCAACCTTCAGCCAGAGTGGGGGAGGAGTAGAGTGAAGGAAGAGGAGAGTCGGCGAGTGGGAGAGTGGGAGAGGGGAAGAGTAGGAGACGAAAGGAAACACAGTTATATTCAATCCGTGTATCCGTGTCCGAATCCGTGTCGTGCCCCCCTTCCTTCTACATCTGTTAAACGGATTCTAGCTCATCTTCAAAGAACCAAGTCGCAAAACCGTCAAACTTGACAACCACGCCTACTCCGCTACCGTCAACCATTTTGAATCCGTCAACAGTGCCTACTGGATTCTCCTTTATCTTGCCCACCATATTTGCAGGTATCCGATCTCTGAGACGGCGCACCTTCACTCTCTGACCTACTTCTATTGCCACTGAAATTGTTCTCCTGCTCTATATAACCTATATACAACCGTCCATTTTACAGTTTGGCGTCTACTTCCGAACAGCAACGCCAGCAAGCGATCGCCCGCGATGATTTTCCATCGAAATTTCGACCAACTTTCCCTAAAAAACGCTATTCTAGTCAGAGTTGGTCGATCGTGTCCTTAATTCGCTTGGGTTTGCCTCATCAGGTTCCACAGCGGCAAGCTCAACTCCCAGACTCTCGCGCACCACGAAGATAATTATTTTTTATCCCTTCGCAAAAACCATCTTTTTATTAATTGCCACAACTACAGGATTTCTCCCCAATTAGTCATCCTTCCGGTAGAAGCCAAAAGGCATTCTGAAGCAGTAATTAATTTTATGTTTGCTATATATAAATCTGCGCTCTCTAAAGTTGACCTCGGCTAAAATCCATACTGCAAAGCACTTTGAGTCTGGCTGGCCAAGTTTCCCCAAGGTAATATTTTAGTAAACTGCCATCTTGTAACAGTTTACTAAAATATGAACATAAAAAAAAATTAATGCTAAAATTTCAGGTTGAGAAAGTCTATTTTGGCTGTTGTATTACCGCATAAAAAGTGGAACGCTTGCCGGATTTAGGGAGTCTAAGAGAGCAAATGAAGTCAAGGAACTTCAAGATCACAAAATTTAAATAATGAATAAAATTTTTTCGTGCTGGCGATCGACCAAAATTCCGGTCCTAAGTTTGTCCTTGGCTGTGCTCGCGAGTCTGTCGCCCTTTCGCGGGACGATCGCCAGTCCGCTCTCTCCATCCCCCACACAGCCGTCCAACACTACTAAAATTGTCTCAGGCGCTCGACCGCCAGCACTGCTAACAGGTTCAAAATCTCCAAAAAATCCGATAACAGCGGCGGCACATCCATCGCCAGCAGAGACAATAAACGCCCAGGGAACAGCGGCCGGACGATCGCTGGAAATAGAAGAATTTCGCGGTACAGTCAGCTTTAAAGGGCGGCCGGCGGTTGTGGGCGATCGGCTGCTTGCCCCCGGAGACGAAATCATCACCGGCCCGGATTCCACAGCCCGTTTAGGCATTGACAACAACACCGGGATCGTGGAAGTTGCCGAAAAAACCTCAGTCAGAATATCCAATTTGTCAAGCAGTGCAGGTGGCGAAAAAGACACAGCGATTTTTGTCAGCAGGGGGCGAGTCAGGTTGTCGATCGGCAAAACTGCTGCGACAACTCCCGCAGCCAACACCTCAAAAATTATCCCGCCAAACCAAATAGCCGCGCTCAATACCTTCAGCGGACTCGACAAATCCAGTCAAATTGCCCAACAAAAAAGTTCTGCCAAAGCTGCCCCAGTAAGGGTTGAAACCCCAGAAGGCGTTGCCGGAGTCCGCGGCACATCCTTTGGCATCAGTGTCGGCGAAGGCAAAACCGCAGTCGAAACTATTGAAGGTGCAGTCGCAGTATCCAGCAGCAGCGACTCGGAAGTAGTTGTCAACAGCGGCAGCGCCACGACTATTTTCGCTCAAACCTCGCCCTTAGAGCCTTCAGCGATCCCTCGCCTAGCTAAACTCAAAGTCCGCAGTTTGGGGAGACTCAGCGGCAATATCTATCGCTTCAGCGGTCAAATTAACCCGATCGACATAATTTATGTCAATAACGAAGCAATTAAGATCGATCGAAAGGGCAACTTCAAAATCCAAGGAATTTTACCTCCAAGCCGCCGCCTCAAAATCGTAGTGCGAGGCCCGTCAGTCACAGAAAGGCATTACAGCCTCGCCGTTCCATAAACCACCGATCTCAGACTAAAATGCGCGGTCTGTCTCTGAGGAATTGAGTTAAATCGTAAGTCTTATTTGAGTTGATTATTTCCTGTAGGGCCGAAGCATTTTGCCGTGAAACTCCGCAAGCGCAGGCGCAACTACATCTTAAAGTCAAGTTTGATGCAATTCTTGTGAGTGGGTCATGGAACCAGCCCAAAAATAGAATTTAGAGACCTAACAGATTAGTCAAAATCAAGAAACTTTGCGCCAAAGCTTCGCCCTTACGGTATGGTAAAAATTCATAACTCTAATATCGTTTCCGGTTGCATCGAAATAATCAAATTCAGTCAACAGTTAACACTCAAACATTCAGTTTTTAGATACCGAGTCAAGAGTCAACTATCAAGAGGAGTACAACCGGAATAGATAGATAGCAATCCTCGCATCATTTGTGAATTTCTTACTCCCGGACCTCGATCGGGGGAGGGTTGGGATGAGGTAAAAAATTTACGACTCGTTGAGAATTGATATAACTCCTCTCCCAGGTCAGACTCGAAGGTCAATTATTTCGTCAAATTAATTGCATGAAGTTCAAAGAATGGATTCAGCATCTTAAACACAATCAACTGATCGGTCTCCGGCAATATATAACCACAAACCCTCCCTGGATGACAGGGGCAGTAGTAGGTATTGTTTCTGTAGCCATGCTGCAACTGGGAATGTGGAAGCCGCTAGAATATTTGGGATACAAAACGCTATTTCAAATTCGAGAATCGGGTATATTACCAAATCCCGGATGGGACTCAAGAATTGCGGTAATTGCGATCGAACGGCATTCCTTGCAGGAATACGGTAAATTTCCTTGGCCTCGCAACCGCTACGCCCAACTGCTAGAAGCGCTGAAAAAATCTCCCCCCACAGCCGTTGGTTTTGACATTCTTTTCCTCGATCCGAGTCCGAAAGATGATATTTTAGCCGCTGCAATCGCCGCCAACGGCAAAGTTGTACTCCCTAGAACCATCAAAGAAGAACCCGTAGCATCTTTAAAAGCAGCCGCCGCAGGTGTCGGCCACATCGGCCAAGAAGCCGATAGCGACGGTATTACCCGCGTGTCAAAAATCTTTCTCAACGGGGTTCCTAATTTCGGTTTAGCCATGATTCACAGGTACAATGCTGCTAATCCCCAAGATCCAGTATGGTTCCCACAGTCAAAAAATAAGCCGCAAAAAAAAGCCTGGGTTAACTGGCCGGGGAAAACAGAAAATCTACCTACCTATGCTTTTGTTGATGTCGTAGAAGGTAACATTCCCGCAGATGCCCTCACCAATAAGTTAGTGTTAGTGGGCATAGTTGCTACCGGTTTCGACCCGATATCTTCACCTCTAAACAAGACTACGGCTGGGGTTTATTTATATGCAGCATTGGTTGACAATTTGCTCAATCAACGCTTTCTGTTGCGGCTGCCGGTACTCGTAGAAATTTTGTTATTGTTGGGGATTGGCCCGCTGACCGCTTTGGTTCTGAGCAACCGAGGTGTTAAAGAGAGAATTGCGATCGCTCTCGGTTTGCCTATAATTTGGATTGGGGCTGCTGCTTTGTTATTTGGCTTCTTTTTTTGGTGGGTTCCGATTGCCGCACCTATCGGCACCATCATTTTATCTAGCACTGCTTTGCAACTGCGGGAACAGTACGAAAAACAGCAGTTGATGAGGTTATTTGAAAAGCACGTCGCTCCGGAAACTGCTCAGCTTATTTGGGAACGCAAAGCGGAGATATTTGAACAGGGAGAACTCGAACCTCAAGAACTGACAGCAACAGTGCTGTTTATGGATATTCGCAGTTTTACTTCGATTTCAGAAAAAATGCGGCCGCGAGATTTGCTCACCTGGTTGAACAATTATTTGGAAGCGATGACCAACTGTATTATGGATCACGGTGGCGTTGTAGATAAATACATTGGCGATGCAATTATGGCAGTTTTTGGAGTGCCTTTTTGCCATACTGAATATCGACAAGTTCAACAAGATGCTTTGAATGCAGTTGCCGCTTGCATTGCGATGCACGAACGGCTGCACCAACTTAACCAGCAGCTTAGAAGCGAACGCAAACCTTTAATTAAGTTTGGCATCGGTTTGCATACCGGGCAGTTAGTTGCTGGCAGCGTGGGGGGTTCCCGGCGTTTGAATTATTCTGTGATCGGCGATGCTGTCAACGTTGCTGCTAGATTGGAGGCGATGAATAAGGAAATTGTTTCTGACAGTCCTTTTAATTTGTTGGTGACGGCTAGGACTTTTTCTTACGTGCGCGATCGCTACGAAGGCCAAAAAGTAGGAGCGATTCAATTGCGGGGCAAAAAAGAAAAGACTGTGGTTTATGCTATTTTGGGCGAAAAGCATTAGTTATCGGGCATGGGGCATGGGGCATGGGGCATGGGGCATTAGTTGTGATATTATGTCCTGTTAATTAGGCCCAATTACTTGATACTGGGGAATTAAAATATTGGTTGTAGGGGCGGGTTTTTCGACAATCTACGCCTCAAACAAATAATCTCAAAAACCCGCCCCCGCCCCACGGTAAATCGAAATATACATTTTTTTCAGGCGATCGCCCGTATTGGTTGATGTAGATTATTAGCGGTGTGGGGGCGGGTTTATTAAGCTTGTTTGTACTGATTAGATATTGTGATCAAACCCGCCCCTACGAAATTATATTGTTTCCTAATTGCCAATATTTTGGGGGAATTAAAGGGAAAATAAAAGTGCCATCTCATCTAATCAAATACGCTGAGTCGCAAAGTTTTAGCTATTTTTTCTAACAAAAATAAGCCACCGAGAGAATTTCCCTCTCGATCCAGGGGCGGACTGTAAAAGCCGATCGCACCCTGACCCGGAATTACCGAAAGCATTGCCCCGCTAACTCCCGACTTAGCCGGCAGTCCCACCCGCAGCGCAAAGCGGGCGGACGCTTCATACAAACCGCAAGTTGCCATCAGTGCTTTGACAGTACGGCAGTTTTCCCCCATTGCTCGATCGCCGCTATTTACCAAAACCATTCCCAGCTTGGCTAAATCCTCCACTGTTCCCGACAAACAGCAGACGCGATTGTAAGTTTCTAAAGCAATTTCCGCATTTTGAATATAACCCGATTCTACCATTTTTAAGGCGAGATTCCAATTATTTTGATTCGGATTTGTCTTCACCGAATCGAGCATTAACTCGTCAACAAATAACTGACTGTTTGCCTGTTGATTTAACCACTGGAGCAAGTTTTGACAGCGCGACACAGCATTTTGACCCGGTATCAAAGACGCTAGGGCGATCGCCCCGCTATTAATCATCGGGTTTCTCGGCTTCCCTTGGTCTATTTCGAGTTGAGTTAGGGAATTGAAAGGCAGTTCCGAAGGCTCGCAGCCAACGCAGTCAAACACCGTTTTTTCGCCCAATTCGCACAGCAAATAAAGCAGGACGAAGGGCTTGACTGCACTCATCAGCGGGAATGTTTGAGCAATGCTGCCCCAGCTCAAAATTTGACCGTCGCTTGCCCGAATTTGCACGGCAAACCCTTCTCTGTCGGCTCGCGCAAGGAGAGGTATGTACGCGGGTATTTGACCTGATTTACTGCGATTTATTGCCTCTTTTGCCCAAGCTGCCAGTTGTTCCGGTTCCAAGGAAGATAGTTGACTGGTGGATATTTTCACTCTCGATTATTTAGATTGTTTGAGATTTTAGATTGGCATTCCTGGCGCAATATTGAGCCGTAAACCCGGTTGATTAACCGAATTGCGTCACTTGGGTTCTCTGCTGGCAGAAACCGCGTTTCTTCGGAGAGATAAGGCAAGCTCATAATTTGATGAAATTTTTGTGTGGTGCCCCGCCTGCCCGAAAAATACAACGCGAGACGCGGGACAGCTTATTTAAGGCTGTTGACGTTTGGGCTCGGAGGGAGCAAATAAATTTATTGACAATTTTTCATAAAAAAACCTGTACTTTGCATAAAAACCTCCCCTTCACCCAGATAGGTAATTAGCAGCTTCAAGGCAAAGCTGCCAGCCAAAACAAACAAGCACTAGCTTGAAATGCCTTCAGATTCTTATGTTTAAGCCCCAGCAAGGGGCGGGGTGCATATTTAACTTAATTCTTTCAGAGTTCGGCAAATCCTTTCCGGAAACCCCCCGAACCTCTGAGAATGTACTATCCAACCGGATCTACCAAAACCAAGATAAAAAAATGGCAGAAGAACCGAAAGCAGAAGCACCAAAGCCCGCTCCCATGATTTTTAAGGGTGTGTGCAAGGACGGAGTTCTCAAAGGCAAAGAAATTGAAGGCAAACTAGACATCAAAGTCAACGTTGAATCCGTCAAAACCCCAGAAGCACCGCCCAAAAAATCCGAGTGGGAGCCAGTTATCTTTTGGGTATTGTTTGCATTCATGGCAAACTTGATTGTCGGCGACCCCGCCGGAATGAGAAAATACAGCTCCCCACAAAGGTCTTCTTCTCATCAGATGTTAAACCAATCTGGGGAGCAGTCGCTGTTGCCTCAAAAAAACACCAGCAACTTGCCACTTTAGGCCCTGGGAGCTTGCCAGCCGCGCAAATAGTAATAGAAAGACCCGAAATATTCATCGAATACTCGCGTCGTAGTTACCAAAGCTTCTGCACTAGGCAAAAAATCTCCCGCGTCTAAACGCAGTCTGGATTTTCCTCCTGAGGTGGGTTGAAAAGTGTAGAAGTCGGTAGCCCTAGGAATTACCTGGATTCCCATATTCGCAAAAGCGAGGCTGGCACGGCGCATCTGAATCGCAGATGTTACCAGGATTACTTTCCGCGGCGCGCCGCGGCTGTCGAGTATTTTTCTCACTTCTTGAGCGCTGGTACGTATGTTGCTGCCGTTATCGTCGAGCACGATACTGCTGCGCGGCACGCCCATGTTGTTTGCCAGCAAAGTCTCGATATCCTTAGCTTCGCCAACATAACCCTCCAACTCGGGTCTCGGGCCAGCGGTAACGATGACCATAGGTGCCACTTTTTTGCTGTACAAAACGGCAGCATAGGGCAGGCGATTGCCTGTATCTGTCAGTTGAATCGCCACTCGGTTGGGAAGGTGAGGCTGAGTGGTTCCCTTGCCCAGCAGGACGATAGCCGCGGCTGTTTCGTCGCAGCAAACTGTGCGGGATGCCGCAGCAGCGTCCCGTTCTGCTTGGTCGGCGAACCAGTAAGCGACAACTGGCATACTCGAAAGGATCAAAACTAGCAGGGCTGCCAGGATCATTCTCGGCGCCGGGTTGCGGATGCCCCCGTTCGTGATCAGCGCCGATGCAATCACCAGCAGCGTGATGGAAAAACCCAACGGCTTAAAGAAGAAGGCTATTAGGCTGAAAATCGCGGCTCCTACTGGCGTATCTGGTGCAAAAAAAGCCAGGAACAAAAGGCTGATCAGCAACAAAACACGCAGCCGGTCTAATAATGGATTGTCTTTGCCTCCTGATTGATCCCACCACGATTTGATCAGTGAGAAAAGGAGGAATAGAAATAGAATGCGAGCTAATAGTTCTGGCATCTTGCAATATTCTGTGTCTTCATAAATTAGTACAGAAGTTTGGAAACGAGCGCGAATATAGCTGCGGGAGGAAATACGGCCCTCGGTGGGTTTTTAACTTTCGCCAATAACGCAGTCCGATCGCATTTATCCTGATGCTCGATTCCGGTCAGCTATCAACTATTGGTTGCAGGGTGCAAGCCCGCTACTTCCAGTCACAGATTGCTGACAGTTAATTGGTAATTGATAACTGGTAATGGTTGATTGGTAATTGGTAATGGATCGAGCGCGCCGCAGGTGGAATTGACAATTCAAGCCTGCTTTGTTCTGCCTACTTTTTTCCCCATTACCTGTTACCGATTCACCAATCCCAATTTATCGGCGCTTCAGTTGATTCCGAATTGCCTGCGTTACCGTTTGAATTACTTTAACACGAGCATAATACTTGTTATTGGCCGCAATTAGCGTCCAGGGAGCAAGCGGCGTGCTGGTACGCTGAATCATTTGATTCACCGCCACTTCATAATAATTCCACTTTTCCCGATTCCGCCAATCTTCCTCGGTGAGTTTGTATTGTTTAAATGGATTGTTTTGCCGCTCTGTAAACCGCTTTAGTTGCTCGTCAGGACTCAGGTGCAGCCAGAATTTAACTAAGACACAACCGAAACTGGTGAGTTGCTCCTCAAATTCGTTGATTTCCTGATAAGCTCGGCGCCATTCGGGTTCGGCGGCAAATCCTTCGACTCGCTCGACGAGCACTCTACCATACCAACTGCGATCGCAAATGCTGATTTTACCAGCCGTTGGCAGCCGTCGCCAGAACCGCCAGAGGTATGGGTGGGCTTTTTCTTCGTCCGTCGGGGTCCCAAAGGCATTAACGGTATAACTGCGGGGGTCTAATACGTCCGTCAAGCGTTTGATTGCTCCTCCTTTACCGGCGGCGTCCCAACCTTCAAACATCACTAACACAGGGATTTCTTCTTCGTAAATGCTTTGTTGCAGTTTGCCAAAACGGGTTTGTTCCTCGCGAAGTTGCTGTTTGTATTCCTCGGGCGACAGTGATTGAGTTAAATCTACTTGGGCCAGCAAGTCGGGTTCGGTAGGTTGCAACCTTTCTTGAGGCGGGAATTTTACGGGTGCAGATTGCATCGGCAGTCTGTCTAAGGCTTCTGTAATTGTCGCTGCCATTTGCGTTAAAACTTTGACTCTCGCCCACCGTTGACAATCGCCTTCTACTAGCGTCCAAGGTGCCGGACCCGTGCCGGTTTGGGCTACCATTTCTTCTGCCAAAGCTGTGTATTCTTCGTATTTTTTTGCTTGTTTCCAGTCTTCGGGCCGCACTCGCCAAGCTTGTAAGGTGTCGTCTTCTAGTTTTTTGAGCCGCTGCTTGAGTTCTTTTTTGCTCAGGTGAATCCAAAATTTGGCAATTGCCGCGCCGTCATCTACCATCTGCCGCTCGAAAGCATTGATTTGCCTGATGACTGTGGGTACTTGGGCGTCAGAAACTCGATCGAACAACCGGTCTTCTAAAACATGAGTGTACCAACTGTGGTAGAAAAAACCTATTTTGCCGCGGGCCGGAAGTTTCTGCCAAAACCGCCACAGAAAAGGATAGCCCATTTCTGCTGCTGACGGCGGCCAAATCGGGTGGACGGCAAACCCCCGCGGGTCCATATACCCTACCATTTGTTTGACTAAAGCGCCTTTGCCCGCGGCTGCCCAACCTTCGAGGACGATAATTGCGGGCAATTTTTTTTCCCAGCAGGCCTGTTGGAGCGATCGCAACTGTTTCATTAAAACTTCTATCTTGGCATCGTAGGTTTCTTTATCGAGGGAGATATCTAAATCGAGGTTGTCCAGCATATTTACCTCATATAAATCTGAGAAAACAGTTTAACGTTAGTTTAACGTTTGGATAAAATTAAATCCTCAAATCCGGGAAAAACGTTATAAAAATTACAGTTACGGCAGGTTTAACGCGCGATCGATCCTGCCCTCAAATCGCAGCCTCGTTAACACTAGCAAGATTCCCTCAATTTTAAACTTGCCAAAAAAAACGGCTTAGGTTATAGTTGAAATAGGTAACTTTTAAATAAGTTCAACTTCTACCCTCCCCCGCTCGGGCGAGTTAACAGGAGGAGCAAAAAATCCCGAAAAACGATTTAGTGTAAAAGAGAGCAAAAGTAAAAATCAACTACCCTGTGGGGGTGACAACTTCTTTACTTAGCTGTAGAAACTTTATTCAAACAATAGTAGTTACTTAAGCACCAGGCTTGGTAACGAAAGAGAGCGCGACTCATCAACATCTAGCCCTAAGCTCACCTACAAAACTAGCCCCTAACGGCCAACCAATTTTTATGATTGCCTAATTAGATAAAACCTGAAAGCCTGAGTGATATAAACAGGTTTCTGAGTTTTATCGACACCATTCTCAAATACTAAAAGCGGTTTAGCTGCGGTCACGCGAACCCGCCCCACAAGAAAATTTATTTCTTGTGGAACAGGCCGGAAAGCCTGTTACTGACATTTGTTCAAAATGTCTGAATTACTGTACTTGTTTGCCAATACCAATTAATAGGAACAGTCCGAAATTACGGATTGCAAGTTTTTTATGAATATCTTGACAACACGCTGTTACAAAGGCGAAACTGACTGGTGCGCGATCGCCAATTTAATCGATGCTTGCGAAGCAGTAGATAGACTCGGCGAAGAAGTCTCAGCAACTGAACTCAAGCTAATACTTGATGCACCCAAACTCGACAAAGCCCGCGACGTACAATTATGGGAAGATGGTAATTACAAACTCATCGGTTTAGCACTCCTAGATATGCCCGATTCCCCCGCTGAAATCGACGCTTGTCTCTGGTTTTACGTGCATCCAAACCTGCGCGGCGTAGGGTTGGAAAAAGATATCATTAAATGGGCCGAAAAACGGCTGCGCGAAGTAAGAAAAGAACGCAATCTGCCGGCAAAATTGCGTACATACAGCCGTGAGGATAAAACCGATGAGATGCGGCTGTTAGAGAAACAGGGCTTTGAGGTCGATCGCTATTTTTGGACAATGGCCCGATCCCTCGCCGAACCGATTCCCACACCGGAATTTCCCGCAGATTTTGCCCTAACTCACGTATCCGGAGAACAAGACATCCAACCTTGGGTAGAGATGTTCAACCAGTCATTTATCGATCACTGGAATCACCACGATTTAACTGCGGAAACCGTGCGTTACTGGATGCAAGATCCGAATTATCAGCCGGAATTAGACTTGATTGCTGTTTCGGGCGATTCCCTGCGGGATAGCTTCGCTTCACGCAAATTTGCAGCTTTCTGCGACTGTCAGATCAAACCCCAAAAAAACGCCCGCAGCGGCACAAAAAACGGTTGGATTGAATTGTTGGGTACGCGGCGCGAATTTCGGAAAATGGGTTTAGGAAAAGCGATGCTATTAGCTGGTTTGCATAAGTTGAAAGCAGCAGGTGCAAACACAGCTAAACTCAGCGTCGATGCTGATAGTTTGACAGGCGCGACAAATCTTTACAAATCAGTCGGTTTCCGCCCCATGGAAACTTGGATCGAGTGGGCTAAGACTGTTTAGAAAAGGTTGGCAGCGAAGGCGATAATCCCGACGGCTTAAAGAAGTCGGGGTTTTCAAGTGCGATCGAATTTGGCGATCGACTTTTGGGCTAAGTGCGATCGCCCTTTTTTACTAAAGGGGCGATCGGACTTTTTCTTCCTTTCCTAAACCAGCATGAAATTAGCCGATGTTATCGCATTGGCACTCACTCCAATCATCACACATAACTCCTCTCCTGTCGAGAGATTCTTGATGAGAGTTCCCTGAGTATTTTGAGTGATTGCTAACTGACCAAAACTCAAACCTCCACTTAATCCAATCAAGTCTTGACCCAGGATAAAATCAGCGATGATATCAAATCCTTGACCAGCTTTTAAGGCAAAGATATCGTTATCGCTACCACCAATCAAACTATCATTCCCAATGCCTCCGTCAAGCAAATCGTCGCCTTTCCCACCCGTGAGAGTATCGTTATCTAAACCTCCCTAAAGAGTATCATTTCCTTCACACCCTCCCAGGATATCTGCTCCTTCGTCACCGTTGATTAAGTCATTACCTTCACCGCCGCAGATGGTATCCGAATCTAACTGTCCAAACAGGTAGTCATCACCTAGACTGCCCAGCATGATGTCGTCACCTTTGCCTCCATATAAGGTGTCATTATTCTTGCCACCATCGATGAAGTCATCATCTTTGTTGCCATAAAGGATGTCATGCCCTTCGCGACCATGTAACAAGTCATTGCCTTTGCCTCCGAAGATTAAATCGTTACCCGATTCGCCAAGAATGAAGTCGTTTCCTTCATCTCCATAGAGGATGTCGTCATCTTTGCCTCCGGCGATGAAGTCGTTGCCTTGATTGGCGTTGAAGATGTCATTGGCACCACCACCATATAAGTTGTCATCCCCGGATTTCGCATCGAATATATTGCCGTTGTTAGTGCCGAGAAATTCATCGTTTTGGGCAGTGCCTATTTGAATTCCCGATACACCGAGTATGGTATTTTCAACTGCATTGGGTTGGTTTAAATTGGGATACGCAATGTCATCGCAGATGCAATCATCGTTAGGGATGTTGTTGGTTGTTGGTGTTGGCGTTACCGATGGTGTTGGCGTCGGTGTTTCTGCAGGGGTTGGTGTTGGTGCGGGGGCTGGTGCGGGTGCGGGGGCTGGTGCGGGTGCGGGTGTGGGTGCGGGGGCTGGTGCGGGTGTGGGTGCCGCAACATTCGACGGGGCTAGTCATAGCAACGTGAAAGCGGGGATTTTGTCGTAGTAGTGCAGCCAGTAAAGTAGAGCCTGAGCGGGGTAGTCCTGATATGAAGTGGAAGTTCACTGGCATCGTGGGGGAATGGGTTTTTCTAACATTAAATGCAACTTAAAATACAACTTAAGTGCCTCACGCTAAAAACATATCTTTTCTAGCATCTTTTTATTTAACCTTTCGCAACACAACATCCAGGTTTACAATATCTTTACAGTTTAGACATCGTAGGTTGGCTTTCCCTATCTCTATAATTGCTTCGGGTTCCTGCCTCTGTAAAGTCGGAAAAGTCGGAAAAGTCGGATCGTAAAGTCGGAAAAGTTGGATCTTTGGCATGAGGATATAATTTAGATATCCAAGAGAGGTTGTGGGTATGAGGGCTTATTTGTTTTAGCGAGTTTTTATTGGCTATTTTGCCAGACAGCATTAAGGTTGACGATATTTTTACAACCTAGACATCGCTCTTGTTGATTACTCTGGAATTTTTGACCGCAGATGTGGGCGGATATACGCAGATGGACGCGGATTAGGATACAGTTTGTTTAGTCACTTCTACATAAATATGTTCTAACCGCACCGGATAACGAGCGATTGAATCAATAGAAATCCCGTCGAACAGCAAAATAATTTCTTTTAACTCTAAACGTTCCGGCAGCCAAAAAGCTAAATCGCTACCGTAGCGGCGGGGGATGAAACTGTATTGTTTAGCGCGGGCGATGACTTCAGCTTCTTCGTCGGTTTTTACGACGATAATTTCTTGAGCCGGAATCAGTTTTTGCAACTCCTCCAAACTGCCCTCAGCCACAATACTGCCATTTTTCAGAATCCCGATTCTCTGACACAGCCGCTCAGCTTCATCCAATAAGTGAGTTGTCAGCAAAATTGTAATTCCTTCCGATTGCAAGCGCTGAATTAAATCCCAAATTTCGTAGCGGGCCTCAATATCTAAACCCGTTGTCGGTTCATCTAAAATTACTAATTTAGGCTGGTGTACCAAAGCCACGGCAATATTCAAACGGCGCTGCATTCCTCCGCTCAAAGTTTCCACGGGGCTGGTAGCTCTATCTGTCAAATTTACTGCTTTCAAACAGTGTCTTACTTGATAGCGCCGCTGCTTGCGCTCTAAGCCGTAAATTTGAGCAAAAAAGTTGAGATTTTCTTCGCAGCTAAGGCTTTTGTAAAGCAAATTTTCTTGGGGCGCTACACCTATTAATAATTTGGTAGCTTCGGAAACAGTTTCGCCATTGATGGAAACTTTGCCGCTGTCGGCATTTAGCAAATTGCATAAAATATTGATAGTTGTAGTTTTGCCAGCCCCGTTTGGTCCGAGCAAACCGTAAATTTCTCCAGCTTGAATGTGCAGTGTTAAATCTTGAAGCACTGAACGCTCGCCATAGGACTTATTTAGCTTTTCTATTTGCAGCACTGCTTTAATTCTCCGTATTATTTTATATATTTACGGTTGTTTCTGAACGATTAAACCGCAGAGGGCGCAGAGGAAGAGAAGAGAGAGATGAATAATTACGACATAATGAGATAGTTTTAAAGTCTTCTTTCTACTCTCAGCATCCTGCGGTAAGAAAGCCATCCACCTGCAATCATGGCAATAGCAAATATGAATAAATACCAAAAGTGTTCTGCAATATCAGCCAAATCTTTGCCGTCAGCCCACACGCCCATCAGCGCTTCGTTCATGTGATAAACTGGATTGTACTGGGCGAGTTCCAGCAGACTTTTGGGAAACAGCGAAGTTGGCAAAAATGCGCCTCCTAAAATCAACAAAGGAACGCCGAAAGCGGCTACTAGCGAGTTGACATCTTCAGTGCGCCTCGCAAACTGGGTGCCGAGAATAAAGCCTACACCTACATAAGATGCTATACTCAGCAGAATAATCGCACATCCTAACAGGATAGAGCCTTGAAATTGTGCTCCTAAACAAGAGGCGATCGTATATACTAAAATTACCTGACCGATACCGATGCAACTGTGAGCAATAAAAATCCCTAAAAAGTAGGAAGTGCCGCTCAGGGGGGAAATAAACAAGCGTTTGAGAGTATGCTGTTCTCGCTCTGCTACTACGGTTGCTACGCTACCGCCGAGACAGCTAAAAAATAAAGCAGCTCCTACTAAGCTTGCAGGGGCGGCTGTTTCCAAAGCTTTTGCTGTTGTCAGTTGCGCGCGTTCTGCTAAAATTAAAGCGTTAATAATCAAGATAGAAATCGGAAAGATACCCCAAAAAATTAAACTGCGTTTTCGCCTTCCCAATTCTATTAAAATTCGCTGCGCTACAGCGAGGGTTTCATACCAGTATTTCATCTTAAGTTTGTTAGCATTGTTATTGTCTGGAATCAAAAATTAAAGTTAATATTTTATGATACAGTCATGACATAAGCTTGTCAAATAACTGTTTAAAATGTACGCCATTTAATTAAGAACGACGGATTGGTGAAAAACAGAATTAGCAGGCAAAGGAGGAAACGGCAGTGCCATTTTCCTACCCCAAAATAATCGCCCTAGGGAGGATACAACCACAGCCAGATTAATTGTAGTAGGAAACGGCACTGCCGTTTCCTGATTCCCGCTAATGGGTAAAATCAACCGGATGGGATGATGAAATCACTCTCTTAATATAACCATCGACAACACCGCTATTGAGGAGACGGCAATGCCGTTTCCCCACCCCAAAACCACCAATAATTCTTACTTAATCGCAAAATTCTTACCTCGGTAACATCCTTGAAAAGAAGTTAAACTGGTGCGGTTTATCTCTTCCAATTTAGTCACGAGGGAAGAAGTATTGGTACTTTCAGCGGTAGCACCCCACTTGTAGATAAAGTCGCCTATATAGTTTCCGGTTTCTTCGTAGCTGTGTTCTTCAATTGGAATTCCCCAAACTCCTGAAACAGTTTGGTTGTGGTATCCGTTAACAATGATTTTTTCGATGACGGCTCCCGGTTCTGCGGTAATGTTCCATTGCACCGGTTCATAAGCTGAAAGTGCGAGAATTATTGGCTTGTTTCGGCGTTCTAGTTTGATTTCGATCGCACTTTGTGATAAATCTCGGTTCTTGTGATCCGCATTGGCTTCGTAAACGCCTATTAAATGAAGTTCTTTATTTCCGCTTGACGAACCGATATAAGCTGAAAAATCGTCGGAACCGCCAAGCCCGCAGTTGGCGACAGAACTAATTGGGGAAGTAAAAGCTGTTTTTTCGTCTAGTTTCTGCTGCACTGCCGGCACTACCCACAATCCGGTTCCGATGCCTAAAGCAACTATCCAAGCAGCCGCGATACCGAAAGGAAGGGCATTTGTCAGGTGGCTGACAACTGGTTTTGCTGTTATTTGAGATAAGGTTTGCTGCCAAGCTTCAGCAGTTTGTCGATCGGCATTGCCGCCATCGAGACAGGCCAATAAAGCTAAACTTTCCGGCTGTTCGAGCAGACTTTGAACTGTTTTCCCTTCGCCGGCATAGAGATTTCTAGTTTCCCTGTCTAAAAGCAGCCAGTAGCGATCGCCCTTGCCGAGGTTGTACCCTTGTACCGCTGGATCGACTAAATCGTGCTGCAAAAACACCAGCCAAGCCATATTATTGCCAGTTCCGACTGTTTTGCCGTCGCTGGATATAAGTTGGTCGATGTCGGGTTCCCAGCGCCAAGCTACCCAGCGACTATCTCCTCGATAGCCGAGGGATTTTTCTAGTTGCGGATGAGCGGTTATTTCTAAGCGTTGAACTAAGTTTGACACTCTTATGTCCTCCTCAAGTGCGATCGGGTCTAGAGCAATTTTGTTCTAATTTATTAAAACAAATATTTTGCTCGTGAAGAGCCTCCGAATAATCGGGTTAATTTTTTCTTGCTAATGTTATCATCCGGTACTTTCCAAACCACACTGTCTTAACAAAAATATGCCTGTTGAATGGTTTAGCTTGAGAACTTGGAGTTAGCGATCGCCCGCCTGGTAATAATTTTAACCTGTGCTGATAACTAATCCTATTACGGATTAAAGCTAGCTATCTATGACTGCTTCTACCTGGTTGTCCAGTTTTGAAAGAGTGCTTGGCTAATAGCGTCTACAAGTTCTTAGCTTAACTTTTATTTCGCTACTGTGCTACAAAATATGCCATCGCACCTGACATCAATATTACGCAGGCAAATAAATATTCCGGCTTTCTCGCGGGTGAAATATCCCTAAAAAAGAGACGGTTTCAGAGAAACCCGGTTTCTGTAAAAGTTCTGACACTTCGCCTATTACTGGCGGGGGCCATCAATCGCATCTCTAGTCGGTGCCACACCTCCGGGGCTAAAGGAACTCGGCGGCACTCTCGGAAGATTGATATTGGGATTGGGCACTAAACCGCCGTTGCTGTCGCCAGCAGTTCCACCCGTGGGAGACGCACTATTATTGGGACTGGTACTCGGCGAACTTCCCGGATTGAGATTATTCTGATTGGTATTCGGCGAATTTCCCGGATTGGGATTATTGGGAGTGATATAGGGCGAACTTCCCGGATTGAGATTATTGGGATTGGTGGTTGGCGAAGTTCCCGGATTGGCATTATTGGGAGTACCTGCGGGCGAAGTTCCCGGATTGGCATTGTTGGGAGTACCTGCGGGCGAAGTTCCCGGATTCTGATTATTTTGATTGTTGGGATTTGCCGTGCCTGTTGGAGTAGTTATCGGGGTGCCGACAGCATCTCTGGTGACGGTGTTAGGGTTCGGCGCAGCAGGCGGAGCGGCCCCATTGGGGTTATTTGCAGGAGCATTGGCGGGGTTGCCCGCAACCGGAGCAGTGTTTTGGGGAGCAGCATTGCTGCCGCACAAGCTGACTAAATCAAAAGTTGTGCCGCCTGGAGTTTCGATGAAACAAACAGGCACATTTACTTGGGGGTTTGAGGCTCTGGGAAAATCGGCTGTTCCCGGCATGGGACGGCTAAAGGCAGCTTCAGCCATCAGTGGGGTCAAGGCAGCCGATAGAGCGGCGATTGTTCGCAATATTCTCATCAGCGTTTCCTCAAATGTTGAACTGTGTTTGATCCAGTATTGCCCAGAAACTAGAAATTGTCTTCTTCCCAAAATAGGAGCTTTTGCTACTCCTGGTGATGTAGGTTGGGCCACTGAGCTTCAGAATTAAGACATTTGCATCTCAAGTAATTCCTGATGATAAGGTTCCAACTCATGCGGTTGATGGATCAGCGGCTGAAGTTGGCCGTTGTGGAGTTGGTAGGCTTGTGTGATTCCAATGCGGCTGAGAAAGTCGAGGTCGTGGGAAATGACCCAGAGGGCGCTCTGAAACTCATTGACTCCATCAACAATCTGATTCACTGTTTCCAAATCCAAATTATTTGTTGGTTCATCTAAAATGAGCCAATCAATTTGAGAAATGCCGATCGCAGCCAGCCCTAATCTCGCTAACTCACCGCCGCTTAAAGCAGATGCAGGCTTGTTCACCTCATCGTTAAAAAATAGAAAATTTCCTAATTGCTGTCGCAGCAATTCATAGTCTAAGTTTGGGTTTGCCATTTGCATATTTTCTAGGACTGTCCGAGAGCGATCGACCATTTCATAGCTTTGATCGAGATATACCCCTTTTATGGCAGATTTTATGGCAATTTCACCAGATTCTAAAATTGCTGGAGTTCTCTCCATTCCTAGAATGGCTTGAGCTAAACTGGATTTTCCTGAGCCGTTCTTTCCAGCAAGAGCAATGCGCGAATCTGACGATACATGAAGCTGAATGTTTTTGATTAATCGGCGCTCGCCTAATCTCAAATCAGCACCTTGGATATCAATTAAATTTTTGTGTTGGTGACTGCATTGTTCTAATTTAACTCGGGTTGTTTTCGTCGTTCTGATTTTGGTTTCGGTAACTTTATTAGTTGCTTGTTCTACGGCTAGTTCGTGTTTTTTCTTAGCACTTCCTGCCATTACTTCAGCTTGTTGCTTCCACGCACCAGCGAGAATTCTCGGAATGCTGTCGGCACGTTTGCGACCTTGTTGGCGAGATTGGGCGGCTCGTTGTTCTTCGTGAGCTGCTGATGTTTTCGCTCGCTTTAGTTCTTTTCGCGCTACTTCGTGGGCGCGTACTGCTGCTTGATGTTCGATTTCTTTTTGCGATCGATAGAAGGAGTAGTTGCCACCGTAAACCTTTAACTCCGCTGGCGTTAATTCCCAAATCGTATCGACGGTGCGATCGAGAAAAAACGGCTTGTGCGAGACAATAACGAAAGCACCAGAAAATTCTTGAAGTGCTATCTGCAACTGTTCTAGGGTTAACAGGTCTAAATGATTTGTTGGCTCATCTAACAACAGAATATCAGGCTGCTTCGATAGAGCGATCGCCAACCACAGTTTCGTCAGTTCTCCGCCGCTAACTGTGCTCAGACGCTGAGATAGCGAGACTTCCGAGGCAAACTTTTCCTCTAGCAACGTCGTCACCGTCCACCATTCATCCGAATGAAAAGCGATCCAGTCCAGTACCAATTCATTCGATGCAGACAGATTCAGGGTACTGACTTGAGGCAGATAATAAACACTACCTGTCCTCGCGACTGTGCCAATCTGCGGGATTAGTTGTCCGGCAAGTAGCTTGAGCAAGGTCGATTTACCGCTGCCGTTGCGACCGACTAAGCCAATGCGCGAGCCTTCATGAATCGCAACAGTGATATCTGCGAACAAAGTCCGTGTGGGTGCGACTTCGCAGGTCAAATTAGCTGCGTTGAGAATTGCTTTCTTTTGCATATTTCTGCTCCATCTTGGTTTGCTGAGCCGTCCTCGTAGTGCTGGACGCTCGATCGCACTGCGATCGAGAGGTCGCTAACCAATTCAAATCTTTGGCTTTCGTAGTTTTTAAAGCACAGAGCGTTGGAAATCGATCGGGATGGGTTAGCAACCAGCAGTTAGCTTCATGGCAGTAAGAATTGATAAACTACAATGAGTTACAGTATATTACACGAGTTTTGCGTTGTCAACCCACAGATGTTTTCAATTCTGCGGTACAACTGAGATGTTGCACCATTTTCAATAAGCCTTTTATGAAAAGGTAAGATGCCTGTGAAGCGAGAAAATTTATCTTTTGTGGAACAGGTCGGAAAGCCTGTGAAGCGAGAATAGTGCAAGATCTGAGGTACAACGGATACAGTCTTGGACGCAAGGAATCTATTTTGACACCATCTGTAGTGGTAAGGCGCGCACTGTACACCATACTGGCTCTTCCTTACTTACTGTGCTAATTAATCTAAAAATAATGGCACAAATTCTTATAGAGCAAAGATTTATAGTCTTGTTTTAGCCGTTTTTTATTAAATTCAGATATAGGTTGATTTTCAACTGATTTTCAACTATTTAAACCAATAGTTTGGCACAGTAAGTAACGAAGAGTCCGATATGCTGTATAGCGCTTCTCATTCAGAAAGATGAGGTATTTACTAATTAATTAACAATTCCTCAATCCCCCAATCTAAAATCTAAAATCTAAAATCTAAACTTGTACCTCATCTATATGAAAAAGGCTATATTTCCGGTCAATTACCCGTAAGAAAAAGGGTAATTAACCGGACATCATCTAACAACTAACTTCCTTTAATACCGAATTCGCGGGTCAACGTAAGCATTCAAAATATCAATTACAATGCTGGCAATTACGACAATTGCTGCAAAAAACACCACAATACCTTGAACAGTTGGATAATCTCGCAAGCTAATCGCTTCGTAAAGGCGATTTGCCAACCCCGGCCAAGAAAAAGTAACCTCTGTTAAAATAGCACCGCCCAAAAGTGCAGCAAAAGTCAATCCTAAGACAGTAATCACCGGAATTAGCGCATTTTTCAGAGCGTGAGCCCATAAAATCTGGAATTCGGGAATGCCTCTGGCTCTAGCTGCTTCGACATAATCTGCTTGCAAAGTTTGCTTGAGATTCACTCTGACAATGCGCTCGAAAATGCCGCTCAAAAGAATTCCCAACGTCAAACTCGGAAGTGCCAAATAATGCAAAGATGTGAGAAACTGACCGGGGTTAGCGCTCAGGAGACTGTCAATAGTGTATAGTCCCGTGTAGCCTTCGGGGGCGGGGAATGTGACAGGAAAGCGAGTTCCCAAGGGAAACCATCCCAACTGCACTGCGAAAATCAACTGCAAAACCATGCCGGCCCAAAAAGCGGGCAGCGAGTAAGTGATAATGCCAAACAAACGGCCTGCAGCATCGAAAATAGTGTTGGGGCGGGATGCTGCCAGGGAACCGATACTGATGCCGACAATTAAAGCTACTGCCATGCTACAAACTGCTAATTCCACTGTAGCGGGGAAATAGTCTCCGATAATTTGCCACACGGTTTGTCCGCGAGTGGTGATTGAGGTTCCCAAGTTGAAGCTCAACAAGTCTTTCATGTATTTGAAATATTGCTCCCACAGGGGTGCGTCGAGGCCGAGTTGAGTTCGCATTGCTTCTTTGGCCGCTGCGGGAGCTCGTGACCCGAGAATGGCATCTATGGGGTCGCCCGGAGTGGCCCGCAGCAGCAAAAATACTGCTGTGGTGATTGTCCACAACATTAGCGGTGCGAGTAGCAAGCGGAGAAAAATATAAGATTGCAGGGCTTTGGAACGAGACATAATATTTGGGAATGGGGAATTGGAAATTGAAAATAGACAGTAGAGTGGATTTTACTTACATCTTGCACCATTCTCAAGAACAGGAAAGATGGCTGTTCCACCACAGATAAATTTTATTGTGAACCGTTGCTCCGACGCCGCCCTGAAAGGATGATTGAGAATGGTGCAATATCTCAGTTTTAGCGAAAAAGTCGATCGACTTTTTCGCAATTGGCGATTTTCCTATGCGCCCAGCAGCGATTCAAATGCAGCTTGCAAAGACTTGATATCGCTTACTCTCGCTACTAACAAGTTTTCGCTGCCGGCATCCTCCAGCCTGTACCTCCAATACTGGATGCTATCGGAGTTGTTCATCCAGAAATTAATCACTGTGTTTACAACTCGATCGACATCCCAGCCGTGGTTAGGAGAAACTGTCTCTACGGATGCCACAAACGCATCGAGAGTGCACTTCCAGTTTCCCAAGTATTCTACACCTGACTGCTGCTGTTGTTGGAGCAATTCCTGCTGCTGGTTAAAAAAAGTTAAAGTTGGCGATACGCCCAGGATTTCAAATGTATAGTTCATGTCATCCTCCAGAAGTATTATTTTGCCAAAATATCGAGCGTCCAAAAAAGCCAAAAACGCTTTACTTTGCTGCCCTCGATCGATGCAGATGCTTCAATTATCCTCTTTGTAGTCGATGGCTTACGCTCCGCTAAGCTACGGGATTTTGGCCGCTTATCTTATTAATAGCAAATTTTTTAACACCCGATTGTCAAATAATTTACATTTATTTTACCGAGGTAAAAATTTTTAAATCAGGTTTTTATTAAGCAGGCGTAAGGGAGGTACTCCGCACCCGGAGAAAGCGATCCCATTTGAGATGAAAAATTTATTTGAGATTAAAGAATTGAATTATTGGGAATGACTGATGACGATCGCGCTGTGGAGCACGGGCCTAAAGTTGCTTTTTTTTACGGAGTGTGACTTTTTGACCGCGAGTCTGCAGAGCGATCGCCACATTCAGGCAAGTAGTGCCATCATTAATATTACAAGTTTTTACAGTAGCGGTGGAAACCTCAGCCAAGTTTTGAGCGGCCGGTCACCGCACTTCACTCTTGCTGTACAACTTTGTAACTTATATCTAGGGCATCTTTTAAACGACAAACGATACGTAAACTCGGTAGGTGTCAGAATATTGATGTTATTGAAAAATCTGAGCAGTTGTCTGATGAAAAGCTCGCCCAAGATGTCACTGAGCCTAGTTTTGTTGATACCGCTGGTGGTGCAAATCTCTGTAGCAGTCGGCGTGACTGGATGGCTGTCGTTTCGCAACGGCCAGAAAGCTGTCAATGACCTTGCTACTAGGTTAAGCTTGGAAGTTGCAGCGAGGACGAAAGAAAATTTCCGCAGTTTTGGGGATGTGTCTCATTTATTCCTGCAAATGAATACTGCTGCGATCGCCTCTGGCAACTTAGACCCGGAAGACTTGCCCAACTTAGAGCGCTATTTGTGGAACCAGACCAAGCTGAGCGATCGAACTACAACCATCTACTACGGAGACGAACAGGGCAAATTCCTCTTGCTCAAGCGAGAAGCAGAAAGCTTAGTATACATCAGAGACGAATCAACCGCCCCAAACCGCCAAATTTATCGCCTAGACAGCCAAGGAAATCGCACTGAGCTAATCAAAACCGCCGCCTATGACCCCCGTACTAGACCTTGGTATCAAGCTGCCAAACAGTCAGGAAAAGCCACTTGGTCTCCAATCTACGTTTTCGCAGCACCACCAGTGCTCGGCATTACGCCGGTGATGCCCATTTACAATGAAACAGGAAACCTGCGGGGGGTATTGGCAATTGACCTGACTCTTTCTCAAATCAGCGATTTTCTCAAAAGCATCAAAATTAGCCCGTCGGGACAAGTTTTCGCGATCGAACGCAGCGGCGAAATAGTCGCCAGTTCCACAGACGAATTGCCCTTTGTCAAGGACAAAGATGGACAAAAACGGCTGTTGGCGACACAGAGCAAAAATTTGCTAATGCGATCGGCGTCCACATACTTGCAAAAACGATTTGGCAGTTTTGAACAAATTGACAACCCTGGACAGTTTACCTTCGATATAGACGGCAAACGTCAATTCATTACCGTTGCTCCCCTGCAAGACGGCCGCGGTCTCGATTGGCTGATTGTAGTGGCAATCCCAGAAGCAGACTTTATGGAGCAAATTAACGCCAACACTCGGATAACTATTTTATTGTGCTTTTTTGCCTTCATGCTGGCGATCGTCCTCGGAATTTTTACCTCTCGCTGGGTTGTCAAACCGATTACCCGATTGCTGGAAGCTTCCAAAGCTTTAACAAAAATGTCGGAATCATCCGACTTCACATCCTCGGAATTAGACAGGGAAGTCGAAGTTCAAGGCGTCAACGAACTCGGTCTCCTAGCTCAGTCTTTCAACCAAATGGCCAGACAATTGCGATCGTCTTTTGTTGCCCTAGAACAAACCAACTCTAGTTTAGAACAGCGAGTAGCAGAGCGGACGGCCGAACTCGAAGCCGCCGAAGCAGAATTGCGGGCTTTGTTTGCAGCCATGAGCGAATTAATTATAGTTGTGGACGCCACCGGCCGCTATTTAAAAATCGCGCCCACCAATCTATCCCTGCTGTACAAACCAGCCGAAGAATTAATGGGCAAAACAATCAGGGAGATGTTTCCGCAAGCTACAGCAGACAATTTTCTCAACCACATCCGAGCTGCTTTAGATACTCAGCAAACTGTCAGCATCGAGTACGATTTAACCATTAACGACCGCGAAGTTTGTTTTGCAGCAAGCATTTCGCCACTTTCGGAAGAATCCGTAATTTGGGTGGCTCGCGATATTACCGAACAGAAGCGAGCCGAATCGGCGCGACGCCAAAGGCAAAAACAATTGCTGAAACAAAATACCGTTTTGGTAGAATTGGCAAGAAATAAAGCACTGTATCGAGGCGATTTGCAAGTAGCTTTGAGGCAAATTACCGAAGCGGCCGCTCATACCCTAGATGCAGAACGAGCTGGAGCTTGGTTGTACGATGAAAGCCGATCGAAACTGCAATGTCTCGACCAATTTAGCCGCAGCAACCCACAGCATCAAGCAGGTGCCGAACTCGCAGCAGCAGACTATCCAGCTTATTTTAAAGCTTTGGAAGAACACCGGACGATCGCAGCCGATGACGCTCTCTCAGATGTTAGAACCAGAGAATTTGCCGAATCTTACTTTTCAAAAGTGAGTACTACATCAACCTTAGATGCGCCGGTGCGGCTGGGAGGACAAACAGTCGGAGTCATCTGTATCGAACAAGTGGGAACTACTCGCAACTGGACATTAGAAGAACAAAATTTTGCTGCTTCCCTGGCAGATTTGGTATCATTGGCGATCGAAGCCAGCGAGCGCGATCGTACACAAAGCGCTCTGCGTCAAGCAGAACAAAAATACCGCAGCATCTTTGAAAATGCCGTCGAAGGCATTTTTCAAAGAACCCCCGAAGGCCGCTTCTTGAGCGTAAATCCAGCTTTAGCCCGCATCTATGGCTACGCCACTCCCGAAGAATTGACATCAAATCTCACAAACATCAGGCAGCAAGCTTACGTCAATCCTCAGCAGGGCGACAAGTTTATGCGGGTGATGGAAGAATTCGGAGAAGTTTCGGGGTTTGAGTCAGAAGTTTACCGCGTTGACGGCAGCGTAATTTGGATTTCCGAAAGCGCGCGTGCAGTGCGCGACGCCGACGGCGAGGTACTCTACTATGAAGGCAGCGTCGAGGATATTAGCGATCGCAAAGTCTTTGAATCCGCCTTGCAACTGGCCCTAGAAGCAGCCGAAGCAGCTTCCACCGCAAAAAGCGCATTTTTGGCAAACATGAGCCACGAACTGCGAACTCCTCTAAATGCCATCATCGGCTACAGCGAAATGCTCCAAGAAGAAACCGAAGAATTGGGCTACGATGAACTCATCCCAGATTTAGACAAAATCCGCACTTCTGGCAGACACTTGCTATCGCTAATTAACGACATTCTCGACATTTCTAAAATCGAAGCCGGTCGCATGGATCTTTACTTAGAAACCTTTGACATCGCCGCCTTGATTGAAGAAGTCGCATCTACCGCCGCACCGCTAATTGAGAAAAACGGCAACACTCTAAATTTGGAGCGAATTACCAATATCGGCACTATGCACGGGGACATTACCAAAGTGCAGCAGATTTTATTAAATTTGCTGAGCAACGCCGCCAAATTCACTCAAAACGGTACCATTACCCTCACAGCCAGCCGAGAAAAAATCCCAGGTGAAAGTAGTGAATCTAGACAAGAAAATACTTCGGAACCTGCGGAAAATTCTCAATCTTCAATTGCTAGTAAAGAATTTTTAGTTTTTCATTGTACAGATACAGGAATTGGGATGAATCCAGACCAGTTGCAGCAAATTTTTCAACCCTTTACCCAAGCAGACGCTTCTACCACGCGCAAGTACGGCGGCACCGGTTTGGGACTAGCCATCAGCCAGCGTTTTTGCCTCATGATGGGCGGCAATATTTCAGTAAAAAGTCAGGAGGGTGTGGGTTCTACTTTTACGATCCGCTTACCTGTTAATAATTAAAAGCTCCCAAAATAAATAAATGTTAAGAAAAATTCAATCAACTTAAAACCACGTAAACTAATTATGTTTCCGAAAAAAAGTAACACTGAATATGCTGACATCGGACAGCTCAAGCACACCAGTCCCTTTGATAGTTGATGATGATGGCAGCCAAGATGGGATGACGGCCCTAGCCTATATGCTGCAAAATCCGAAATTTAGTGTCAAGGCGATCGCCATTTCCCAAGGACTAGCTCGCCCGCAAATATTTGGCAACAATGTCGAGCTAATGTTAACTCGATTAGGCAAGACGGGTATTCCTGTTGCGGTTGGCAGAGATACTCCCTTAGCCGGAAATAACACTTTTCCGCCAGAATTTCGGGACGCCACGGATAATTTTTGGTCGCCATTTGTTACTCTACCCGATCGCCCTCTAGAAACAGTCGATCGGCGGGATGCTGCACAATTAATTATCGACACCGTAAAGGCCTCGCCACAACCAATCCAAATTTTGGCAACAGGCTCCCAAACAAACATTGCAGAAGCACTCCGCCGCGACCCCACAATTATTGACAATATAGCAGGCGTTCACATCATGGGAGGTGCTGTTTTTGTTCCCGGCAATCTCAGAGAACACCTCGATCCAATTCTGAAACAAAACGCTGTTTCCGAGTTTAACATCTGGGTCGATCCGCAAGCGGCAAAGGAAGTCTTTGATGCTGCATCGAAAGGATTACCAATATTTTTAACACCGCTGGATGCCACTAACAAAATTGGATTTTCTCGCGCCGATCTCAACGCATGGAAAGCTACAGGTACTCCAGAAAGTACGATCGCATCAGAATTATTAGACTTTGCTCTCACAGTTGTTTCAGGCAACGATCCGCTGATTCCTAACCCGGCATGGGATTTAGTAGCAGCGCTAACTTTAAGCGAACCTACCTTCTCCAAAGCAACGCCGCTGCACCTAGATGTCAATACCAATGGCGCACCAAGCGTTAACCAAGGGCAAACATTTGCAGTTCCCAACCTGCCTCCCAACGTCAATGTATATCTCAATCCCAGTTTCAACAATCTAGGATTTAGTTCGGGTGACCTTTTCAAAAGCTCTAACGCTTCGGCTGGTAATATGATTGTCGGAACTGCTAGCAATGAATACCTGGATGGAGGTGCTGGCAAAGACACTATTTCCGGTAATGGCGGCAATGATAACCTCGACGGCGAAGCTGGCGACGACATCATCTCCGGGGGCCCACAAGCCGATCGGATTTTAGGTGCTGCAGGTAACGACACCATCTACGGTAACGGTGGCAAAGACTTACTGATTGGCGGCTTGGGCAATGACCAGATCTACGGCGGGCCGATCGCAGATACGATTTTAGGTGGAGGTGGCAACGACACTATCTACGGCAATGGCGGCAAAGACTCGATCGACGGCAGCCTTGGTTCTGACGTGATTTGGCTGGGTTCCGGCAAGGCTAAAGTTGCCCTGACAACAGGAGATGGCTTCGACACCATTAATGGCTTCTTGATTGGCGCAACCAAATTGAGTGCAAACAACTCCAATAATTTGTCCTTTACTGATAGTTCTAACGGCGTCCAAATCTTCCAAGGAAACGATTTGCTCGCTGTTGTGTCCGGTCAGTTAGCTAATACTTTTAGCAACAACTTAGCTGATATTTTCGTAGCTTGAAACTGCTGTTGCTCATGGACTTGCTCTGTTTGGGAATCAATGTTGTTACTGTACCTATGCGGTTTTCAACCGCTGTATCCAGAGACTCTGCCTCGCATGCGAAGAGAAAACTTTAACTGGTTCCTAGGCTCTAACTGAGAACCAGAAAAGACTTTTCTTACTGCAAACAATTTAATTCCTTTGGATGCTTCTCGGATCGAGAGCATCTCGCAACCCATCCCCCAATAAATTGAACGCCAAAACCGTCAAAATAATCAGTATCGCCGGAGGCCAAACCAACCAAGGCTGCAACACTAAAATTGAAGCATTAGTAGACAGGGATAGCAAATTTCCCCAAGAAGGGTCTGGCTGTTGAATTCCCAAGCCAATTAAACTCAAAACCGACTCCGCCACAATAAAACCCGGAACCGACAAAGTAGCAGAAATAATTACATAAGTAGCAGTTTGCGGCAAAACGTGGCGGACAATAATATAAATTGGATTGGCGCCCATTGCCCGCGCCGCTTGCACGAATTCTCGCTGTTTAATTGACAGTACCTGGCCGCGAATCACTCGCGCTAAACTCGCCCAACTGATAAATGAAGTAATCAGTACAATCAATATAAATCGCTGAACACTTGTCAATCCTGGTGGCAAGACTGCTGCTAGCGCTACTAATAAATAAATACCGGGAATGGTCATCAATACTTCGGCGAAGCGCATTAAAAGACTGTCAATCCAACTGCCGAAATAACCGGATATTCCTCCGATCAACAATCCCAAGGGAAAAGAAATTGCTATTCCTACTAAACCGATGCTGAGGCTAATTCGGCTACCCTGTACTAAGCGGCTGAATTGATCTCGCGCTTGTTCGTCGGTGCCTAAAATATTAATTTTGCCTTCTCCTGTAGTGCCAAACAAGTGCCTGTCAAAAGGCAAAATTCCTAAAAATTTATAGGGAGAAGCTTTGACAAACAAACCTAGAACCGACGGTTTTTGCCAGTCTACAATGACCTCGCGATCGCCCGTATTCGCATCCACTGGGCCCTGAGTAGTCGGATAAACGTGGGGACCGATAAATCGCCCGTCTGGGGTGGTTAAATAAATCTGAGTTGGCGGCAGCAATGAACCGTTTAATTGAGAGTCGTAGGGGTCATAAGGCGCGACAAATTCGGCGAAAATTGCTACTGTATAAAAAATTAACAGCAGCACGGCTCCTAACCGAGCTAGAGGGTTTTTTCTAAGATTTTGCCACCATTGCATAATTTTTTAGGTTTGATATTTTAATGAGGTTCGCAGTAAGGACTAAAGTTTTTAAAGTTCTTAAAGTTCTTACTAAAGACTTTAGTCTTTTCTTAATATGTTCATCAGCAAAAACTCAATTCCAGATCTAATTTTAGGAAATCAAGTCATTACTACAAACATTAGACTATTTTTGTTCATCTGCTACCAAAATTATTTTACTTTCATTTTCTGCTATTTTCCCCAATTCCTCGCCGCTAAAAGGATTGTAAAAAAACGAGCCTGTTTGTGGCGGCAGTTTGGGATTGAGTACAATTTCTACTATACTCTTTACAACCCCTGTGAGCGGAATTGCCAGGATAACTCCCAACAACCCTCCCACTCTACCTCCTAACAGCAAAGCTGTGAAAATAATTACCGGACTCAATCCGGTGAGATTGCCCATGATTCGGGGAGCTACTACATTATCCTTGATTTGCTGGAGACCGATCGCCACTACCAAGACTTGCAGCGCCAGCCACCAATCAATAAACGCTACAATTATACTAACAGTCCCAATTCCCAAAGTTGCTCCGATAAACGGAATTATTTCCGTCAATCCTATAAATACCGCAAACAACAGAAAAAACGGAACTTGCAGCCACCAAAAAGCCAGAGCCAGCGAGATAGCCATAAATAGTCCCAGCAATAACTGTCCCGATACAAACCGCTGCAGGTTTCTCTCCAAAGTCTCTGTTAAAACATAGCGAATTTCTGGGGAAAAAATGCTGGTCAAACCCTGCCACACTCTTTTCCCGTCTAGGAGCATATAAAAGGAAATTACCAAAATAAAAATTAAGTCCAAAAACCAGTTAACAGTACCTACAACTAAGCCTAAACCCGTACCGGCGATCGCCTGGACTTGTTCCTGCACTTTCGCTGATAACTGCTGCTCCAATATTTGCACGTCAAACGGCAAATTGCGCTCGGCACTCCATGCTTGAAATTCACCTAGCTGCTGTCGCGCCGACTCCAGTAATTCCGGGAACCTCACTCCTAACTGCCTCGCTTGGCTGAACACCGGCGGCACAATAGTTAAACCGATTACGACTACCACCACACCCGCAGTTAAGTAAACCAGTCCCGCAGCTACTCCCCGGGGCAAAAATACTTGCAGTCTTGCTACTGCATAATTTAATAAAAATGCAATGAGTCCCGCTGTTACTAAAATGCTCACCAGTTCCCCAACATAACTAACAGCAGTCAGGGTAAACCATCCCGTCACTAGCATTAGCAGCCAAGTAATTAGAAACTGTTGGACGGGAGAAAAGACACTATTCATTGTGATTTTTGTCAATTAAACTGGTACAACTTTCTGACCCGATTTGTCGGGTTCTACGACAAACACATTAGAGTATAGATTAACAATAATCAGTTCAAGATCTGACTTAATTATTTCAGCATTGATGAGTTGGTGACGGCAAAACCGCTCGGGGACAGAGAATGCGAGTGCGATCGACCCCACGCTGCAAAATCATCCTAATCTTCAGTATGCCCCGGAGCCAGATCGAATTAAATGTCGATCGTACAAAGGCTCAATTCGCCATTGTAAGGTGAAATGGCGCTACACTCACCCAAAAGGAGGACGCGCAACTGCTCAGGCTCTTCGTTAAAATGAATCAGATATAAAAAGCGCAATCTTTCTTTACAATAAAAAACCACAGCCTAATAGCGGCGAGAGGAACTACCGTGACCAATCAAGTTTTTTCAGAAGCGGAAGAAAAGCAACCCCTTCCCTCCGTGCAGAGCGGACGCGACAAGAACTCAGCAGTGGAGGTACCAGAGAGTGGCGTCTCAGACCACTCTCGCTGGCAATTCTCCGGTGAGGAAGATGAACGAGAAGTTGCCCTGGAAGTTCCAGAAATCGAGGGGGAACAATCAGAAATTTGGGAAGCCGAAGCAACTGAAGTTGGGCCCAACAAAGAAATCAGGTGGCCTGCCTTGTTGGCGGGCGCAGGCATTGGCGTGGCTGCAACCCTGCTAGCAGTACACTTGACTGGAGGCAAGCAGAGCGCGCGTCCGGCAGTTCCAATTCCATCGGCAACTCAGCAGGCGATTGCTCCGACGGTGACAGTGGCGCCTGTAGAATCTGCCCAGGTGGGTGAAACTTTGGAAGCGACGGGCACCGTGGCAGCCTATGACTTGCTGCCAGTGCTGCCACAGGCCAACGGTTTGCAAATCAAGCAGGTGTTGGTGAATGAAGGGGATGCGGTAGAAAAAGGTCAGACGATGGCGGTTTTGGACGATTCGGTGCTGCGGTCGCAAATTGCCGAAGCGCTTGCGGGAGTACAATCGGCCAATTCCACGGTAGAACAAGCCCAAGCTCAGGTACAGCAAGCCGAGTCAGCTCAACAAGAAGCCCGAGCCGGCGTCGCTCAAGCTCAAGCTGGCGTTGAAAAAGCCATCGCTGACGCAGCGCAAGCCCAAACAGGCGTCGGCCAGGCTAGGGCCGGTGTGGAGCAAGCTAAAGCTGGTGTCACTCAAGCTAAAGCCGGTATTGCCTCCGCCCAGGCTAAATTAGATCAAGCTCAAAGAGAAGTAAATCGCAGTCAAAATTTGGCCGCTCAGGGAGTAATTAGCCAGCAAGATTTGGAAAGGCGAAAGACGGAACGGCAGACTGCTGTTCAAGACTTGAACAAAGCTAAAGCTGACTTGAATACAGCTTTGCAAGAACAGAATAAAGCAGCGGAAGAAGTGCAATCTTCTCTTGCTAGAGTAGCTACTGCTGAAGCTAATATCAGTACGGCTAGAGCGGCCCTAGCCAGCGCTCGTGCTAAAGTGAATACGGCCGGAGCGAGTGTCAGCAGTGCCAGAGCAAATGTCGGAAATAACGCAGCAAGTGTCCGCAGCAATGATGCACAAGTCAAACAGTTACAAACTCAACTAGAACAAACAATTGTTCGAGCGCCGGATAGCGGTACTGTGGCGGAAAGAATTGGTCGAGTGGGCGATGTTTCTTCGGGAAGTCAAAAACTATTTTCGATTATTCGGGGCAACAAGCTGGAACTGCAATTGAAAGTCCCGGAAACTCAGGTTGCGCAAGTGCGGCCCGGAACAGCGGTCCAAATTACTTCTGACTCAGACAAGCGGATTAAGTTGTCAGGAACTGTGCGAGAGATTTCGCCGGTAGTTGACCCGCAAAATCGGCAAGCTACGGTGAAGATTGATTTGCCGGCAAGCGAGTTTTTGCGATCGGGAATGTTTTTGCGCGCATCAATTGCGACGGCAACGACTCAAGGTTTGAAAGTCCCCGCTAAAGCTATTTTGCCGCAAGCTGACGGCAGTTCTATTGTTTATAAACTTGTCGGCGAGGACAAGGTGCAGGCTCAACGGGTGGAAGTTGGGGAAATTTCCGGGGGTGCTGTAGGCGATTTGACTGCTGCTAAGGTGGAGGTTAAAAACGGTTTGAAGGCGGGCGATCGGGTGGTTGTTACTGGCGCTGGTTATTTGAAGGATGGCGATCGGGTTAAGGTTGGTAAATAGTTATTGGTTATGGGTTATTTTTAGATTCTTGTCTTTTTTTAACCGCAGATGAACGCAGATAAACGCCGATGAACGCAGCTCGCCAATTCCTAATACTTTGACTCAGCTCAGTACAAGTTGCCAATTCTAAATTATGTCTTTCAACATTTCGGCTTGGTCGATCAAACGGCCCGTCCCCACGATTGTTTTATTCTTAGTTATGACAATCGGGGGTCATTGGTGACAAGTTAAGGCTCAAAGCCACTTGTCAAGGGGATTTTCGGAGGTAGCTCAAAGAAAAAAGGTTCTCCACAGCAGACAGCATTTGCAAAGGGTGCCACAATCAACTTGACCTTGGGTTTTCGTTGAGCTTTGACAATCCCTCAATCTCGATTTTCCTCTGCGGCAAAATACTTTACGGGGTCAGCAGCTAATCCCTTATGATGACCCAATATCAACCCACATTCCGCACCCTCAACTGTCACAATCGGAAATTACGGAGATAAAAAAGCAAAGCTTGCATAAAAAGAGACATCTTCCCTCAAAAAAGAGATTCAAGCAGCGATGAATGATCGAAAACGGTAATATTTATATTTACTCCCTCTCAAATCGTGAATTTTCCACTCCTAAAAAAGCAGTTTTTTGAGTAATATTACTGATTGACAAATGCAATAAAGTCTTAACTTGTCACCCATGGTTGGGAAGCTGCTTGAAGTATGGGTGAAGACCCACTACTAATTCGTTCATGGAGTAGGGGTAATGCCCAACTTCCATGAGCTTCAGGTATCCAGGCAATTGTACTGTACCCCTGTCCAACAGTTACGCCCTTGTGATATTCATGGGTTCTGTCTTTTAACGTTTTGGCATCTGGCCAGACCCATGTAGTGTGGTCGATTGCCACTAATATATGTTCTGTTGGGAGTGCTTCTTTCTGTAATTGCTCCAGATACAGCAGCATCAGTTTTTTCCGATCGGGTCTACAGTCTTGTAACGCTTCGTAGACGCGATTGCAATTGACGATTGAATAATGGATTGAGGGAAAATTCCGCGCTCACTGACGCATTCCTTGTGGTCATAACTGAATCCATGAGCTCGAAAGTGGCATAGGAGAGCTGGCACCAATAACCCTGTTTTGTCACTTTCGGCAAAAAATAATCAGGAACGCTTAGAGCATAAGACTTTTACCAAAAATCCTGATTTCAGCCATTCTGTTAGAAAATAAACGCTCGAATGCTCGCTATATCTACAGTTAAAAATTTGGGTATTATTTTTATCTTCCCAGAGTGACCGAAGAGGGTTAATGTGTTGGCGTGCAAGCCCAAAAATTCGACTGCTTTTCTAAGTGGTATGTATGCCATTCACTCATCTTAGAGCGTATATGAGCAAATATTAGTATTTGTTAGAAAACTATATACTGTCGCTCAACCGCCCCAAAGTCACGTTAATTGTAACGAAACATTACAAGATGACGTTAAAGCAGCATAGAGGCTTGACAGCAAAAAATGAATCGACTAATCTGATATACATACCCGGGTAAGTCAATTCACTGTCATATGCAAGAAAAGCAAAAAGTTACATTGTATCTTCCACCAGAACTGCATCGCCAGCTCAAAATCCGAGCCGCAGTCGAAACAGAACCGATGTCATCAATTGCAGAAAGGGCAATTGTCTTCTACCTAGGAAATCCCGAACTGGTTGACGAAGTAGAAGCCTCATACGGACAAACTCATCGGGTATACAACTGTCCAGAATGCACGGGTTCATTAGTAATGCGAGATGGAGAACTGGCATCCGTCACAAGTCAGCCGAGCGTATTGGCTGAGCAGGATCTTCCAGTAAAGCAGGTGTCAGGCGTCAGCGCTAGCACAGTCCAACCGGGAGAGGAAGAATTGGTTCCCTGCTAAGAATGCCTTGCTTCCCCAAAAAGCTAGAACTGAAAATTTCAGTAAGAGGGCTAATGGCAGCATTGAGATTCAGCAAAGATAGCACCGTCTCTAGTGGGTCGAGGAATATGCAAGAAGAGATCAGTATTCTAATCCAAGCTCAATATCCTCTGATCTACCTCGTGACATCCGAGGAAGAGCGGTGTGAGCAAGCAATTTCTGTAATAGCTAAAGCCAAGCCGCAGGGACGAGTCTTCGTGTGGACTGTCACCCAAGGCATGGTAGAGTACGGTCAACCTCGTGCAAACACTCAGCAAAGCACCCTCTCGCCACAGGCAGCAATTGAATGGGCAATTAGGCAGCGGGAACCCAACGACAATCGAAGTATCTATATATTCAAAGACCTGCATCCTTTTAAAGATGATGCCACTGTAACCAGGTTGTTGCGGGATGCGATCGCCAGCTTCAAAGGAACACACAAGACAATTATACTGATGTCTCCTTTGCAGCAAATTCCGATCGAGCTAGAAAAGGAAGTAGTGGTATTAGACTTCGCGCTCCCAGACATGAAGGAACTAAACCAAGTATTGTCTAGCCAGTTGGAGCAAACCAAATCGCGACGCATTACCACAGAAGCACGAGAAAAACTTTTAAAAGCAGCCTTGGGATTGACCAAGGACGAAGCTGAAAAAGTTTATCGCAAAGCGCAAGTTTCGATGGGGCGCTTAACAGAAGAAGAAGTAGACATAGTCCTGTCGGAGAAAAAGCAACTAATTCGGCGCAACGGCATTCTAGAGTTCATTGAAGAAGACGAAACCCTGGATGCAGTCGGCGGTTTAGAAGAGCTGAAGCGGTGGCTGAGGCAGCGTTCCAACGCCTTTACAGAGAGAGCGAGAGAATACGGTCTGCCTCAACCAAAAGGGATGTTAATTCTCGGCGTACCGGGATGCGGAAAATCGCTGATTGCCAAAACTACCTCCCGCCTATGGGGACTGCCCCTGCTGAGGCTAGATATGGGCAGGGTCTACGACGGCTCGATGGTGGGTCGATCGGAAGCAAACCTGCGCAACGCCCTCAAAACCGCAGAATCCATCTCTCCAGCCATCCTTTTCATCGACGAACTAGACAAAGCCTTTGCAGGAGGAACTGGTTCTGCCGACTCAGACGGAGGCACGTCAAGTCGGATTTTCGGTTCCTTCCTTACTTGGATGCAAGAAAAGACTTCCCCAGTCTTCGTAATGGCAACAGCCAACCGAATCGAGCGGTTGCCGGGTGAGTTTTTGAGGAAAGGCCGGTTCGACGAACTCTTCTTTGTTGACCTGCCTACCAAGGAAGAACGCCAAGATATATTTAAGATTCACCTGTCAAAACGGCGTCGGGACATCTCTCGCTTCGATTTAGAGCAACTTTCCAACGTTTCCGACGGATTTTCAGGTGCAGAAATTGAGCAAGGGCTAGTAGCAGCCATGTACGAAGCCTTCGCTCAAGATCGAGAATTTACGCAGCTAGATATCATCGCGGCCATTAAATCCACATTGCCACTGTCTAAAACCATGACCGAACAGGTGACTGCCCTGCGGGATTGGGCTAGACAGCGCGCACGGCCCGCTGCGTCTTCCGTCGCTGAATACCAGCGAATGGAATTCTAAAAGCTTTCTCCTGGTCCAAACAGGAGCAAAGGCTAGCAACAGCTAGCAGTTCGATTGAAGAGCCGCCCAGCGGCACCGTTAAATCCAGACCGTTGTTGTTTCTCTCTCAGTTTTATTAGGAGGAAATCCAATGTCTCACTTTAGCACTCTGCGTACCAAAATCACTGACGCCGAAATCCTGAAAGCTTCCCTGCGCGACTTGGGCATTTCAGTCAAGTCCGAAGCTGATGTTCGTGGCTATAACGGTCAGCGCGTTCGCTCGGACATCGTGGCGATTCTGGAAGGCGAATACGACCTGGGTTGGTCTCGCAATAGCGATGGTTCCTTTGACCTGATTGCCGACCTCTGGGGCGTCGCCAAAAAGCACAATCAAACTGAGTTAATCAACTCCATTAACCAGAAGTACGCCGTTAACAAGACCTTGGCAGCAGTCAAGCAGCGCGGTTTGCAAAACGCCAACGTCAAGCTGGTAGTGCAAAATTAATCGCTCTGGGCGTTTCCAAGCTCGCGGGTTAACCAACGGGTTAACCCGTTTTCGCTAGCTAGGATGTAAAGTGGGGTTTTGAGCGCGCCACATAATTTTTTAGCACCCCCAAGCAGCAGCTCTCACGTAGAGAGTTGCTGCTTTAATGGTCGGCTACCTAATGCTTCGGGCAAGTGTCGATCGTTTGTTGATAAATTTCAAGTATTGGTCGATCGACTTTGCGTTCCCAGTCAAAATACTGCCGATGCGCTCCAGTCCCGCAGTACCCATACTCTGCGGTTATTATGGTGACTGAGCGAGCTTCAGCATCGCATCTGTCAGTCTCTTCACGAAGCCTTCTTTAGAAGCTGATAACCGATTGCGATTAAAATATCCATGGTAGGATTTTGGCGCGATCGAAAGGTCAGAGGAAATTTAACCGCCGTGTTCATCTGCCCGATAACTACCAGCGCCCCCAATCCGAACATCAACGAAGTAACTGTTGCCGAGACTGGTGTCGGTTCGTGTACCATGTCAACATGGTGTTCGCTTACCAGCCGCCGGACAATGCGGCGCTGTAGGACTTGGGTGTAGAGGTGACTGAGCAGCCCAAAAGTAAATTCATTCACTCTTGCAGGGATAAATATCCCGCAATTGTTAAGCAGCCGCTGCAGCCAAGTGTCGGATATAAAGTGCATTCGATCGCTCGATAGTAGGAAACAGAGCTTTTAGTTCAGCCTATGTGCGTGCGTGGGTAGTGCTTTTATGTAAAGGATAGAGAAAATTGAGGCGGTTGAGTCTTCAGCATTGCTAATCGGATTTGGTGATTGTAGTCATGAATAAAATTCCAGGCGTTGCTGAATTACAATATGAGAGCATGATAGATAATAAGGTAAATTTTTATGAAATGCCCTGAGTGCAGCTCAACTCATATCCGCAAAAATGGAATCCAGAGAGATAGGCACTCATCATATTTGTGTCGATTGCGGTCGGCAATTTCTTGACAAATATGCAGAGCAGAGAGGTTGTAGTGATGATGTGAGACAGGAATGCCTAAAAATGTATGTAAAGGGTATGCGGTTTAGAGCTATTGAGAGGGTTTGCATGAGTGCATCACACTACCATAATCAAATGGGTAAAACTTGTTGGAGAGCTAAGCTGTTGTGCCTTTAAATAGGGTATAATAAAAAACGAGGTTAGTCAATATCTACAAAAATTCCAGCTAAAAACCATCTCAATCCCCAACAAATAGAGAGACTACAAAAAGCCTTAAGAGAGGAAGAAAAAGCAAATATTAGAGAAAGAATTCTAATTTTATTGTTGCTCAATGACGGCAAGACACAATCTAAAATTGCTGATTTTTTGGGTTGCTCAGTCAACAAA
>NZ_JAUBSX010000072.1:0-38772 GCF_036704885.1 Microcoleus sp. F4-D5
ATATGAGGACGCCCAGACATTTTAATATTCTCCTTTACTTTTCAGGTAACTCTAGCATAACTTTAGAAAAATGGTATCATTCGTCGAAACTGTCTAAGGTAGATTAAACTACAAATTTTTGATTGGTAAAAAAGTTTGTAGTAACTCTTGACAACTCTCTGAGTATCGTGTAATTATTCTGAGAATACCCTTTTTTTGAAAGGTGAGAGTGTCAAAAATAAAAATCTGCAAGTTAGCTTAAATACATCAAAGCAACAAAGTTTTATGTGGAGTCTAAAACTTTGACCCATTGCTTTGATTTTTAATGTGTAAGTGCTAAAAGCTGCCAATCTACTAGATACTCTAAAAACACTGGTACTGGTTAATTTACCATTCCATTGCGATCGCACGTTTCCTATAAATCCTTACAGATAACTTTTCCAGAAAACCAGATGGCTTTATATACACAAAATGCCCAACCTGAAGGTGAAAGCTCATCGTCAGCGCTACTAGAAATAATGTATGGGTATAAAAGATCCCAGGCTCTTTTTGTGGCGGCTAAATTAGGAATTGCCGATATTCTGAGTGAGGGCTCTAAGACTGCTGACGAAATTGCCAAAGCTACTGGTGTAAATTCTCGAAGTATTTATCACTTGATGCACCTGCTCGTAAGTATTGGCGTTTTTTCTGCAGAAGATAATGATGAGTTTCGATTAAATTCTATTGGAAAACATCTCCTAACTGGTAGTTCGGATTCTTTACGGAGTACAGTGATAGCGAACGGTGATGAGGTATATCAGGCATGGGGTAATTTACTACACAGCATAAAGACTGGTGAAACAGCATTTGAGTATACTTTCAACACGAATCTGTATAGTTATTTGAAGCATGATTTGGCGGCTGGGGAAATTTTCAATGAATGGATGAAAGAGACGACAAGGGAGTGGTTACATCCGGTTCTTGAAGCTTCGGATTTTTCAGAAGTTAAGACACTTGTGGATGTTGGAGGAGGTATTGGAACTCTAACGACTGTTATTCTGAATGCAAATCCGAAGCTTCAAGCCATTTTGTTCGACCAAGAAGATGTTGTTATAGATGCAGATAAGGTTTTAAAAGTGGCTGGAGTTGAAGATAGGTGCCAAATAGTTGGAGGAAACTTTTTCGATTTTGTTCCTTCAGGTGGCGATCTTTACTTACTATCTCGCGTACTGTTCAATTGGGACGACGATAGTGCTATGAAAATTCTTAATAAATGTTACGAATCTATGACAGCTCAAGGTAAGCTGATGGTTATTGACTGTATTTTTCCGCAAATAAGAGTATCACCATTTATTGGTATGATTAGCTTGAATTTGTTTGTTTTGGGGGGTAATTTTATGCGTACAGAAAATGAATTTTGTAATTTACTTTCATCAGCAGGATTTAGAGTGACTAATACGATAAAAATAAATGGGGCATTTAGTGCGATCGAGGCAAAACGTGCCTAAAACTGGAAACTGGAGTTCCCCAGTCATAAGCTCAAAACTATTGCCTCAAAAGAGTTTGAGTTTTTTTTAGTTGCCACCATATGTGTTCAATCAAGGAATCATTTATTTAGTAAGGGTTCGCAATTTTAAACAGGGAGGATCGAGGAGTGCCAATTACAGACCCGATTGGAAAACAACTACGTGAAGAAGCAAATCAGCTTACGTATTGGAAGCAGCAGTTGGCTGGTCTACCAATACTACAACTGCCGACTGACCGATCGCGATCGCCAATCCAAAGCTTTCGGGGTGCAAGGCAATGTGTCGCGCTACCTCAACCTTTGAGTGAGGCGATAGCTTCATTAAGTCAAAAAGAAGGCGTTACCCTCTACATGACACTCCTGGCAGCCTTCAAAACCTTACTCTATCGCTACACTGGGCAGACCGACATTGTAGTAGGCACTGTCACCGCAGGACGCAACCAGCCAGAGATTCAGCAGCTAATTGGGTGCTTCGTCAACACATTGGTACTGCGTACCGATCTCAAGGACAACCCGACTTTCCAGCAGTTGCTAGAAAGAGTGCGGGAAGTGACTTTGGGAGCATTTGCTCACCAAGATTTGCCTTTTGAGAAGTTGGTAGAAGCACTGCACCCAGAGCGGAATTTAGGTCAAAATCCGCTGTTCCAGGTTGCTTTTGTTCTGCAACCGCCAATGTCAGGCGTTGATTCGATGCTGAATTGGAGCCAGTTGGATATTGATACCGAAACAGCAAAGTTTGATTTAACCTTAGAATTACAGGAGACATCGGAGGGCCTAGTCGGTCGTTTTGAATACAGCACAGATTTGTTTGATGCAGAGACGATCGAGCGGATGGTGGGGCATTTTCAAACTTTACTCGAAGGAATCGTCGCTCATCCAGACCAGAAAATTGCAGAATTGCCTCTGTTAACTGACTTTGAATGGCAACAGTTAGTAGCGTGGAATAATACTAAAACTGATTATCCTAAAGATGCGTGCATACACCAGTTATTTGAGGCTCAAGTAGAGATCGCACCCGATGCCATTGCCCTAATCTTTGAAGACAAGCAACTGACTTATAAAGAGCTCAACGTTCGAGCGAATCAGCTAGCACATTATCTTCAAAATCTCGGTGTGGAGCCAGAAGTTCTGGTAGGCATCTGCGTCGAGCGTTCCTTGGAAACGATTATAGGACTCCTTGGTATCCTCAAAGCTGGAGGAGCTTTTCTGCCGCTAGACCCGGCTTATCCTAAAGAGCGCTTGGCCTTCATGCTAGAAGATTCCCAAGTACCAGTGCTACTGACTCAGAGGCAGTTGCTCGTCGAATCTCTTCCTAAACACCAAGGGCGAGTCGTCTGCCTAGACACGGATTGGCCAGTCATTGAGCGACAGAGTGAGGAAAACCCTGAATGCAGCTTAACACCTAACAACCTAGCCTATGTAATCTATACTTCGGGATCTACAGGCCAGCCCAAGGGTGTCCTAGTAGAGCACTCTAGCATCAGCAACCTGGCTACAGCAGAGATCCGGCTCTTCAACGTGCAACCAGAGAGCCGCGTCCTCCAGTTCGCCTCTTTAAGCTTCGATGTTTCAGTATGGGAAGTGGTCATGACCTTGCTGGCGGGAGCGGCGCTAGTGCTGGCAACGCGGGATTCCCTGCTACCTGGAGCAGGTCTGATTCAGCTATTGCGCGACTTTACAATTACGACTGTAACGCTGCCACCATCCGTGCTAGCGGTACTTCCTGCTGAAGACTTACCAGCATTGCAAACAATAATCGTCACCGGAGAAGCCTGTCCCCCCGACATCGTAGCTAAATGGGCATCAGGACGTCGGTTCTTTAACGCTTATGGGCCGACAGAATCCGCTGTCTCTGCCACGGTCGCCGAATGTAACGATAGCAGCAAGTCTCCACCTATCGGTCGGCCGCTTGCCAATAAACAAATCTATCTTCTGGATGCTCAACTGCAACCTGTTCCTATTGGCCTTCCGGGAGAGTTATATATTGGCGGTGATGGTTTAGCACGGGGCTACCTCAACCGACCCGAACTAACAGCGGAACGCTTTATTCTCAACCCCTTTAGCGACGAACCAGATTCTCGCCTCTACAAAACTGGTGACTTAGTTCGTTACTTGCCTGACGGCAATATCGAGTTTCTCGGTCGCATCGACCACCAAGTGAAAATTCGCGGCTTCCGCATCGAACTGGGAGAGATTGAGGCAGTGTTGAGCCAACACCCGGACGTGCAGGTAGCAGTAGTAGCAGCACAAGAGAATGTGCCTGGACAAAAGCGACTTGTGGCTTATGTTGTTTCCAAAATCACCGCAAAATGCACGTTTAAAAGCGAGGCGATCGCAGAATTTGACGGCGATTATTCAGTCAAACTACACACAGAGAACATATCCATCAATGGCATCAGCGCGATCGGAGTACCAGATACTTGCTCAAAAGGTATGCGCGTCCGTTTGCGCCTCGTGCTACCGGGAGATGCCCAGGAGCGGTGTTTTGAAGGAAGTGTCGCTTGGTGTCAGGGAAACCAGGTTGGATTTGAATTATCTCTCACACCAACTGAAGAGGATCTGATTCAACAGAGTATAGACTACCTCTTGGAAACCCAAGGCTTCTTAAAATTTTTACAACGCACCACTGCTGGAAAGTTGCGTGGTTTCCTGAAGAATAAGCTGCCCGACTATATGGTGCCCTCCAGCTTTGTATTCCCGAAAACGTTACCGCTGACGCCCAACGGCAAAATAGACCGCCAGAAGCTACTAGCCTCTGCCGCTACAATTCCCGCTCTAGAACAAAATTTTGTAGCGCCTCGGACTCCAGTTGAAGAGGCGCTGGTAGGAATCTGGACTGAAGTTTTAGGACTAGAGCAAGTTGGTATCCGCGATAACTTCTTCGAGTTAGGGGGTCACTCTCTGCTGGTCACTCAAATCGTGACCCGAATGCGAGACACTTTCCAGGTGGAATTGTCGTTAACCACTCTGTTTGAGTTTCCCACAGTAGCGGCTCTGGCTGACAGTCTAGAAATCGCAGGTAGAAAAGCTTCAAAACCCCTGACTTCTCCCATTCAACCCGTTTCACGCCACCAGGACTTGCCTTTGTCTTTGACCCAGGAACAACTTTGGTTTCTATGTCAACTGGCTCCCGATACGCCTTTCTATAACGAACCAATTACGATTCGCTTGCCTGGTTCGGTCAACATAGCCGCCCTAGAACGCAGCATTAGCGAAATTATCAGGCGTCACGAAGTTTTGCGAACTACCTTTACTCTTGTAGATGGGCAGCCAGTGATGGTGATTCGAGATGCCCCTAATTTTACTGTGCCAGTTGTGAATCTAGAGGAATTTCCCGAAACAGGGCGGGAGACAGAAGCCTTGCGACTGGCAACTTTGGAAGCGAAGCGGCCTTTTGACCTCAGCCAAGGGCCACTGCTGCGGGCTACTCTCATGCAATTGGGCGAAACCGATTGCAGGTTGTTCCTAACCTTACATCACATCGCGATCGACGGTATTTCTTTGTACGGTGTGTTTCTGAAGGAACTCGCGACACTCTATACCACCTTCTCTTTAGGCTTGCCATCGCCGTTCCCAGAACTACCGATCCAATTCGCGGACTTTGCTCACTGGCAGCGGCAATGGTTACAGGGAGAGGTTCTGGCAAACCGACTTGCCTACTGGAAACAACAGTTGGCCGATCTGCCAACACTGCAACTGCCCAGTGACCGATCGCGATCGCCAATTCAAAGCTTTCGGGGTGCAAGGCAATGTCTAGCGTTACCCCAGAGCCTAACCGAGATGCTTAAGGATCTAAGTCGTAAACAAGGTGTCACTCTGTTCATGACTTTGATGGCAGCGTTCCAGACCTTGCTCTACCGCTATACGGGGCAGAACGACATTCCTGTGGGCACTGTCGCTAACATCCGCAACCGACAAGAGCTAGAGGGGATGATTGGTTACTTCCTCAACACTTTAGTAATCCGTACAGACCTTTCTGGCAACCCCAGTTTTGAGGAGCTGCTTGTCAGGGTACGAGAGGTGACATTAGAAGCTTATACTTACCAAGAATTGCCCTTCCAGAAGCTGGTGGAAGAAATACAGCCAGAACGCAATCTGAGCTATAATCCCCTATTCCAAGTGGCGCTCGTCCTCGCACCCCCACTTGCTGAAATGGATGGGTGGAGAATTAGCCAGTTAGATGTCGATACCGGAACGGCAAAGTTTGACCTTTACCTCGAACTTGATGAGAGATCATCGGGTATCATTGGTCGTCTTGAGTACAATACTGAGCTATTTGATGCCGCAACTATTAATAGGATGTTGGAGCATTTTCAGACTCTACTCAAAGGAATCGTTGCTAATCCAGAGCAGAAAATCTCGGAGTTGCCTCTCTTAAGTGAGTTTGAGCGGCAGCAATTAGCGGCGTGGAATGATACCGAAACCGATTACCCCAAAGATGCGTGCATACACCAGTTGTTTGAAGAGCAGGTAAAGCTCACGCCCGATGCGATCGCATTAATCTTTGAAGAGCAACAACTTACCTATCAAGAGCTTAACCAACGAGCGAATCAGTTAGCGCATCACCTTCGGAATTTGGGTGTGGGTGCAGAGGTACTGGTGGGGATCTGTGTAGAACGTTCCTTGGAGATGGTGGTGGGAATTTTGGGCATTCTCAAAGCTGGTGGAGCTTATGTACCGCTAGACCCGACATATCCTAAAGAGCGTTTGGCTTTCATGCTAGAAGATGCCTCTGTACCAGTTCTGTTGACTCAGGCGCGGTTGATAAAATCTCTTCCCAAACACCAAGCGCGAGTCGTCTGCCTGGACACAGACTGGCAAGTCATTGAGCGACAGAGCGAGGCAAACCCCTCACCTCAAGTGACACCTGACAAATTAGCCTATGTAATCTATACTTCTGGGTCTACAGGAAAGCCCAAAGGAGTTACTGTTCCTCACCGATCTGTAAACCGCTTGGTACTCAATACGAACTACATCAGCTTACAACAAAAAGATATAGTTGCTTTTGCCTCAAACTTTTCATTCGATGCCGCTACATTTGAGATTTGGGGCGCTTTCCTTAACGGGGCGAAACTCGTTGTCATCACCAAAGATGTAGCACTTTCTCCTCATGACTTTGCGGCTCAAATCCACGAGCAAGGTGTCACTGTATTATTCTTAACTACTGCCTTGTTCAATTTGATAGCTAGAGAAATCCCATCGGCTTTTCATTTGGTGCAACACCTTGCAGTTGGAGGAGAAGCTATGGAGCCTAAATGGGTCAAAGAGGTACTCAAGAAGGGTTCACCTCAGCGACTGCTTAACGGTTATGGGCCTACTGAAAATACAACATTTAGCACTTGGTACTTGGTGGAGGACGTTCCAGAAGAAGCTACAACTGTTCCTATCGGTTGTCCCATCTCCAATACACACTGTTTTCTACTAGATGCTCAAAAACAACTTGTCCCTATCGGTGTACCCGGAGAGTTATACCTTGGCGGTGATGGTTTAGCACGGGGCTACCTCAACCGGCCTGAACTCACTGCCGATCGCTTTATCCTCAACCCCTTTAGCCATGAACAAGGTGATCGCCTCTACAAAACTGGCGACTTAGCCCGCTACCTACCTGACGGCAACATCGAATTTTTGGGTCGCATCGATCACCAAGTGAAAATTCGCGGCTTCCGCATCGAATTAGGAGAAATTGAGGCCGTATTGAGCCAACACCCGGATGTGCAGGAGTCCGTCGTTATCAAGCGGGAGGATGCGTCCGGCAATCAGCGCCTAGTAGCTTATATTGTTTCCCACCTCAGACTAGAACACACAGATGTCGGGAGCTTACGCAACTTTCTAAAGCAGAAGCTCCCCGACTATATGGTGCCATCCGGCTTTTTGTTTTTGAATCATTTGCCACTCACACCCAACGGCAAAGTAGATCGTAAGGCACTGCCAGAACCAGATGCTCTTAACCCAGAGTTGGAAACAAATTACGTTGCACCGCAGACGGATATCGAGCAAGCGATCGCTACCGTTTGGCAACAAGTATTACACCTAGAGAAAGTCGGTGTCGATGATAATTTCTTCGATTTAGGCGGTCATTCATTACTGATGGCTCAGGCTCATAGTAAACTGAGAGAAGTGGTGGACAGAGATGTTTCAATGATTGAGATGTTTAAATATCCAACCATCAGCTCTTTGGCCAAATATTTAAGTGACGAGCCAGAGGAAAAATCCTCTGTTGGGCAAAGTCGAGATCGCATCAATAAACAAAAAGACGCAATCAATCGCCAAAAGCAAAAACAGCGCTTGCAAGGAAAGAATAAAAATGGATAACTCTGAAACTTCCGAGTCTATAGAAGGTATCGCTATCATCGGCATGGCAGGTCGCTTTCCAGGTGCTAAAAATGTTGATGAGTTTTGGGATAATCTACGCGATGGTGTGGAATCTATTTCTTTCTTCTCTGAACAAGAACTAGAATCTTTGGGTATTGACGAGTCAGTGGTGCGTGACCCCCGCTATGTAAAAGCCCGAGGTGTACTAGAAGATATTGAGTTGTTTGATGCTTCATTTTTTGGGTTTAATCCTAGAGAAGCTGAAATCACAGATCCACAACACCGCTTTTTCTTGGAGTCGGCTTGGGAAGCTCTAGAAAATGCTGGCTACAACTCGGAAACTTACGAAGGTTCGATTGGGGTTTACGCAGGCGCTGGGAGTTTCAATACTTATTTTTTGAATAACCTTTATCCTAACCATCAGCTTAGAGAATCAGTAGGAGATTTCCAACTTGCGATCGCCAATGAGAAAGATTTCCTAGCAACTCGCGTTGCTTATAAATTAAACTTGAAAGGGCCGAGTGTTACTGTCCAAACCGCCTGTTCTACTTCATTGGTTGCTATTAGCATGGCTTGTCAAAGCTTGCTGAATTACCAATGCGATATGGCTTTGGCCGGTGGCGTTTCTATAGGCGTCAACCAAAAGACAGGATATTTTTATAAAGAGGGAATGATTTTTTCACCCGACGGACACTGTAGAGCCTTTGATGCTAAGGCACAGGGAACTGTTAGCGGTAGCGGTGTGGGAATTGTAGTTTTGAAAAGATTAGAGGAGGCGATCGCAGACGGAGATTATATTCATGGGGTGATTAAAGGTTCTGCGCTCAATAATGATGGTGCTTTCAAAATTGGCTACACAGCTCCCAGTATAGATGGTCAGGCGCAGGCGATCGCAGATGCTCTGGCGATCGCTGAAATTCCCCCTGAAACCGTCAGCTATATAGAAGCTCACGGAACCGGAACACCTCTGGGCGATCCGATCGAAATCGCTGCGCTGACACAAGCTTTCTCAGTTGAAACTAAGCAAAAAGGCTTTTGTGCGATCGGTTCGGCAAAAACCAATATCGGACATTTGGATACTGCTGCTGGTGTCACGGGGTTAATCAAAACTGTTCAGGCTCTCAAACACCAATTAATACCACCTAGCTTGCATTTTGAACAAGCCAATCCCAAAATTGATTTTGCCAACAGTCCCTTTTATGTCAATACTAAACTTTCCGAATGGAAAGCAGGTAAAACGCCCCGCCGTGCTGGAGTTAGTTCCTTTGGCATCGGTGGAACTAATGCTCATGTGGTGCTAGAAGAAGCACCTACTGTAGAAAAATCTGGAGAATCTCGACCCTCACAACTGTTGGTTTTATCTGCAAAAACTCGCTCCGCACTTGATTGTGCAACGGTAAATTTGAGGGAATATTTAAAGCAACATCCAGATGACAATCTTGCTGATGTTGCTTACACGCTTCAAGTTGGTAGAAGAGATTTCAGCCATAGACGCATAGTAGTTTGTAATGACATTGAAGAGGGTATTACTGCCACCGACACTCTCGATACCAAAAAAGTTTTTACCAGCTTCCAAGAGTCCAAAGATCGACCTGTCGTATTTATGTTTTCCGGACAGGGTTCGCAGTACATCAATATGAGCTTGGAACTCTACCAAGTTGAACCAACATTTCGCGAACAGATCGATCTATGTTCGGAAATTCTTACACCTCACTTGGGAATCGATCTGCGCGACGTACTTTATCCCAGTGAAGCACAAGCAGAAGCAGCTACAAACCAACTAAAACAGACCGCGATTACACAGCCAGCACTGTTTGCGATCGAGTACGCTTTAGCTAAATTGTGGATGTCTTGGGGAGTCCATCCTAAAGCGATGATTGGTCATAGCATTGGTGAATATGTAGCAGCTTGTTTGGCTGGTGTTTTCTCCTTGAAAGAAGGCTTATCCTTGGTAGCTGCACGAGGTAAATTAATGCAACAACTGCCGAGTGGTTCCATGCTTGCAGTTCCACTACCAGAACAGCAAATACAACCATTTTTGGGCGAGCAACTTGATTTAGCTGTGATTAACGGAGCATCTATGAGCGTGGTTTCAGGTGCTACTGATGCAGTAGATGAATTGGCACAAAAACTGCTCGCACAAGGTGTAGAGTGTCGCCGGTTGCACACTTCTCATGCTTTCCATTCACAGATGATGGAGCCAATTTTAGAACCATTCACCGAACAGATTAAAAAAGTTAAGCTGAACTCGCCTAAAATTCCCTACGTTTCCAATGTCACTGGTAATTGGATTACAGCGACAGAGGCGACAAATCCGAGTTATTATGCTCAACATCTGCGGCAAACAGTACGCTTTGCAGATGGGTTGCAACAGCTATTGAAAGACCAAAATCAAATATTGCTAGAAGTGGGGCCTGGACGGACGTTGAACACGCTAGCAAAACAGCATCCTAATAAGGGGGCTGAGCAAATTGTACTTTCTTCATTGCGCCATCCACAAGACCAAAATTCAGATGTAGCTTTCTTACTTACTACATTGGGTAAACTCTGGTTAGGAGGAGTACAAATAGATTGGTCTAATTTTTATGCTGATCAGCAGCGTTATCGTCTCCCACTGCCAACATATCCGTTTGAGCGCCAACGTTACTGGATTGAAGCACCGGGAATTGAGCAACCGATTAAAATTGCATCTTTACCAGATGAAAGTTACTCAAAATTAGATTCAACACTACTTCATTCTAGACCAAATTTACACAGTACCTATGTTGCTCCTAGAGATGAAATTGAGCAAACTATTGCTAGTATCTGGCAAATTTTTCTCGGTATCGAGCAAATAGGAATTAATGATGACTTTTTTGATTTAGGAGGAGACTCATTATTAGCAGTTCAACTAATTACTAAATTAAACGAAACATTGCACAAATTCTTGTCTCCCCATAGCCTATTGCAATCATCTACTATTGCAGCTTTGGCTGCATTAATTAAAGACAATTCTGAGTTGTCCGCTCATCCTGACCAGGCACTCAATCCAGCTTCTGAATCTTTGTTAGTAGAAATTCAGCCTGGTAGTTTTAAGCAACCTTTGTTCTTAGTTCATCCGGTAGGTGGTCACGTTTACATTTATCGGGATTTAGCGCGTTATCTAGGTTCATATCAGCCTGTTTTTGGAATACAAGCGCACGTATCAGATGGGGAAACTGAGTCCTTTACTAAAGTTGAGGAAATGGCTGCTCGCTATATTGAAGCAGTGCGAGTTAAACAACCAGAAGGCCCCTATTTTTTGGGTGGTTCTTCCTTTGGAGGCACTGTTGCTTTTGAGATGGCACAGCAACTCAATGCCCAAGGTGAAAAGATAGCGCTGCTAACTTTAATAGATACTCCTGGGCCCGGTCAAATGCCTGTTTTAGAAACGGAAGATGACACCGCTATTTTGGTATATTTGCTAGGTGTTGGGTTCAATCTATCTCTTTCTATGGATGTCCTTCAAAAACTTGAGCCAGATGACCAACTTGTCTACTTTTTAGAGCAAGTAAAAATTGCTAATAGGGTAGTGCCTCCCGATTTTGGTTTACCTCAGATTCGCCAGTTTCTTCATCTGTTTAAAGTACACGCCCAAGCGATGCGAAATTATATACCCCAAAATTATCCTGGTCGAATCATCTTTTTCCGTGCTAACGAACAAAATGAAGTTAACCCTAAAAATCCAGAATGGCCCTGGATGCAAGTTGCGGCGGTCGGTGTAGAGGTAAGAGAAGTGCCGGGAAATCATATCACTATGAATTATCCCCCTCATGTTCAGGTTATGGCTGAACAACTTAGAGTATACCTTGATGAGGCAAGGCAGCTAATTTAGATGATAGAGGTACTTTGTGGCGCTTGGGCGCACTTTTGACCTAACAGTTTTTTTGTTGAGTCAGTGTTGCTAAATGTGGAGACGACAGTAATCTCTATATTTCTGGATACTGCCTCTTTAATTCTTAAATAGATAACTTTCAAAGGAATTCCCATGACTTTATACGCAGATAATACCCAATCCGAAGGTGAAAGCTCATCCTCAGTGCTACTAGAAATGATGTATGGATATCAAAAATCTCAGGCACTTTTTGTGGCAGCTAAACTGGGAATTGCAGATATTTTGAGTAAAGGCTCTAAGACTGCTGATGAACTTGCAAAAGCTACTGGTGTAAATTCTAGGAGTATTTATCACTTGATGCGTATGCTGAGCAGCGTCGGTGTGTTTTCTACAGAAGATAATGACAAATTTCAATTAAATCCTATCGGTAAACACTTGTTGACTGGTACTTCTGATTCTTTACGGGGTACAGTTATGGCGATGGGTGATGAGATATATCAGGCGTGGGGCAATTTACTATACGGTATAAAGACGGGAAAAACTGCATTTAATCATACTTTTAATAGGGATTTTTATAGTTATTTAAAGCAAGATTCGGAGGCGAGTGTAAATTTTAATGAGTGGATGAAGGAGACGACAAGAGAGTGGCTGCTTCCGGTTCTTGAAGCTTATGATTTTTCAGAAGTTAAGACACTTGTGGATGTGGGAGGGGGCATTGGAACTCTAACGGCTGTTATTTTGAATGCGAATCCTAAGATGCAAGCTATTTTGTTCGATCGCGAAGATGTTGTTGTTGGTGCAGATCGGGTTTTGGAAGGGGCGGGAGTTGCCGATAGGTGTCAAATAGTTGGAGGAAATTTTTTTGATTCGGTTCTCCCTCAGGGCGGCGATCTTTACTTAATTTCTCGCGTCCTCCTTAATTGGGATGATTCGGATGCTATTAAAATTCTTAGTAACTGTTATCAAGCTATGACTGTTAAAGATAAGCTAGTGGTTGTTGATTTTATGTTGCCTCAAGGTAAAATGTCGCCCTTTATTGGTTTGGGGAGTCTAAATTTGTTCGTTCTGGGCGGTACTTTTATGCGTACAGAGGATGAATTTTATAATTTACTTTCATCGGCGGGATTTACTGTAACTAATACGATCAAAACAACGGGACCAGTAAGTGCGATCGAGGCGAAACCTGCTTGACATTACCAGGTCTAAACGGAACTTCTCCCCAAAGGGGGTCGTTCCGACCGAGAGCGTACAAGCTAAGTAATTGGACAGAATTAATTACACACTGATTCTTTGCTAATTTTTTACTAGACAAGGCTTGTAGCCCATAGTTTTGTGTAATTAATTGTGTCCTACTACTTATAGGTTTTCCCGCTTTGATAGTGCCGCGAGCGCAGTCATGTAATTTATTTAAAGTTTTATTTAGATTAAGCTGCTACGCCGCCAAACTAAACAAACAGCATTACCTTTTTTTATTTTTCGCTGCATTTAATAACTTTTTTCATTGCCATTTAATAACTAACAATTTCTGCCTCTTTTAATAATTTATGCAGTAATTTTTCAATTCTTATACTGAGTAAAATAGTCGATGTGCTATATATTTTTTGTGGAGGGTCGTACCAATTAAATTTAATTAAATTAAATTAATTAAATTATAATTTGGGTTGTAAGCTGGCAAAACTCTAGAACAATATGGGGCATTTATACGGCATAAGTTCTAGTAATATCGCTCGATATTATCTGCTTGTTGTGCTTCGTCTCGATTGGGTAGCTTGATTTAACAGTTCGTCGTTATCGCTATTTTTTTAAGGGTAGGGTAATCGCAAACTCTGTGCCTTCTCCCACTAGAGAATTTACCTTGATTGTACCGCCGTGTTTCTCAACTACAATCTGACGAGCGATCGCCAATCCCAATCCCGTGCCTTTTCCCACTATTTTGGTCGTAAATAAATGATCGAAAATCTTACTTTTTATCTCCTCTGATATCCCAGAACCGTTGTCTTTGATGCGAATCGTCGCCAGCTCATTAGAGTTCTTTTCTGTCGAAATTGTGATACAATTTGGTTGAGATTTTAGGGACTCCAACGTTCGATCCCGATTTGATTCTTCCAGAGCATCAATGGCATTAGCCAAAATATTCATAAACACCTGGTTTAATTGTCCGGGGAAGCATTCAATTGATGGCAAATTCCCGTACTTTTTCACTACTTCAATAGCTGGACGCTGTTCGTTGGCTTTCAATCGGTGTTTGAGAATCAACAGCGTACTGTCAATGCCGTCATGAATATTGAAAGGAACTTTATAATCTTTGTCGGCTCGGGAAAAAGTACGAAGGCTGGTGCTGATACCTTGAATGCGATCGCACCCGACTTGCATCGAATGCAACATCTTCGGTAAATCTTCTACGAGATATTCGATGTCAAATTCTTCTGCTATTTGCTCGATTTCATCTCCTGGATTGGGAAATTTTTCTTGGTAGAGTTGCAGGTATTCGGTAAGATCTTTGACGGCAGCGATCGCTTCATGAATATTGCCAGAAATAAATCCGACTGGATTATTAATTTCGTGGGCAACCCCCGCTACTAAATTCCCCAACGCCGACATTTTTTCGCTCTGTACTAATTGCAGTTGTGATTGTTCCACCTGGTGGGCGTAGTCCTGCGCTTGCTGATACAATCGCGCATTTTCTAAGGAAATGGCAGCCTGAGTGCAGAGGAATTTGAGGACGAGGAGGCGATCGCTCGTAAACACTCCTTTCGTCGATCGATGTTCGAGATAAAGTATCGCAACTAAGTTCCCCCGATCGAGAATCGGACTACACAGCATACTCTGAGACTCGTACTGGAGCGTACAGTCATTCATTAAACCCGGAATATCGGTTTTGCCGCCTTCAATAACGACAGTTTCCAGAGTATTTTTGACATAATAAATCAGCTTGAGCGGCATCCCCACAGAGTTATCCAGAGGTTGGCTTTGCAGCAGAGTTGTGGGTGGCTGGTTATCGGAATTGATGTGAGTTATTGCCCGAACGTGCCATTCCTTCTGATGGGGAAGCAGCAAAGCACAAGTTTCTGCCCCAGAAGTTTTCAAAATAATTTGGTTGAGAGTGTCGAGCAATTCATCAAGCTGAATTTTACTGGATAAAGCTTGAGCAGCTTGCACAATAGAGGCGAAATCAAGGGCATCGGAAATACTCGTGCTGCTGGTGCTGGAAGTGTGTGAAGACTGGCTAATCGTTCCCAGTGTCTCTAGAGGATTAAAGCGAAGTTTGGGCTGATTCAGGATGGGCTGAAGTAATTGGGGATAGCGTTGTTCTAGGTCTTCTATTTTGGCTTTAGCTCCCCAACGGGCATAACAGTAATATGCTTCCTGCATATAGCTGGCGGCAACTTTTTCTTTGCACCAGTCAAGGTAGAACTTGGCAGCTAATTCGTTGGCTAACCCTTCCTCTTGGATATAACCGTTTTCTTTGGCTTCTTTAATTGCTAGATCGTAAAATTCTATAGCTTCTGTTTTGCGAGCAAGAACGCAATATTTTTGGGCTTCAACTAAATGATATTTGTGCAAGTAATTCATGGGCCCATAATCTGCCCAGTCTTTTAGCTTGGCTTGATTTTCTAGCATTCGCTGCCATCGCGGCTCTGACTCAGTTTTCGATTCCGGCGGAGTGGCTAGGACATTGAGAGAATCATAGAAGTAGAAGATAGGTTCAACAATACTTCCCATTCCTCCGGCTAAATAATGTCGCGTTTGAGCGGCATCGTGTTCTGCTTTAGCAAAGTCTTCCAGCCAGTAATTCAATGTGAATCGATACAAGTAGAAGAAGGATAGTCGGTAAAAATCGACTTTTGCCTGGGCCAGGACTTTTTCTTCATAGGCATCCTGGCGTAAGGGAATTTCGTCCTCTGACTGACCCAAGAGAATTTGAGCTGCCTGCCAGTACGCCAACACACAGTTTGCTGCTGTGACTTGGTGGAGGTCGCACAACTGTTGGTAATAGGCGCGAATTTGGGGTTCGAGTTCACTTAGCGGTTGACCGTACCAATAAGCATTGAAGCAGTACAACTGGGCGTCGTAGCCCATAAATTCTAGATTGCCTGTTTCTAATCCAGCTTGATAGCCATCGAGAAGAATGGGCAGCGTTTCTTGCAGATGGATCGTCCAAGAACCTACATATGCCCCCATTAACATGGCGGTGGCGGCTCGAATGTTTTTGGCATCTGGTTCTAAGGCGAGTTGGTATCCTAATTGCCCAAACTGAGGCACCATTGTCATGTCGCCCCACAGCATCCTCAGTTGAAAGGCGTAACCCACGTAGCAAAAAGCTGACACCGGACTATTGCCAAATTGAATAGACAACTTGGCCTGGAGGGCTACGACCAGGAAATAGAGCTTTGTGCCTGACATGTAACAGACGGGTGTCAGCCGAGCCGCATTTTGCATAATGGCTAATTGCTGGGGATCGGTCATTTTCGGCAGATGAATGAATGACTCAATGGAGCGACCCTCAATTAAGGCATCAATTTCTTGCTTCACCTGTCGAATATCGTCTAGGGTTGGTTCATCTGGTAGGTTTACGCCTAACATTTGGAAGACCGATTGACCGATCGCGATCGCTTCTAAAAATTGATTGTGGGCGACTAATGCCTGAATTTTAACTTGGTAAACTTGCACCTGTTCTAAAGGTGTTTTCGCATGATGAATCACCGCTTCAATCCACTGGTTCATCTGCTCAAAATCGCCGGCCAGAAACGCCACCTCGGCCGCTAAGTCGTGCAGAGATAGGGTCATTTCATACTGCCGTTCCCAAGCGTCTGTTCCCAACAGTTTCAGACCCACTTTGGCATATTCGCGGGCGGCTTGATATGCGGTGGCGGCTCTGGCTTTGTGGCAAGCAGTGAGGTTGAGTTGGGCGAGTTCGTCCCGTTCCTGTTGTTGTACCACCAGTGTGGTGCCGTAGTTCAACTGATTGACTAATTCAAAAATCCGTTCTTCTCTGGCTTCTGCTGAAATTTGTTGCAGGAGTAATTCCCCGATTTGATAGTGGGCGATCGCGCGTTCTGCTTCTGGAATCAAAGAATAAGCGGCTTGCTGGACGCGATCGTGCAAGAAGCGATAGGCGACCGTTTGAGAAGTAGATTGAGAAATACTTTCTACTCCCAGATAAAATTTATAAACTTCACTCTGAGGTAAAACAAAACTTTCCTGTAAAGTTTTCCACAATGCGGTTGCCGTTTCTGTCTCCGAATTTTGCGAAACAATTGCTAATGTTGTCAGGTCGAACTGATTGCCAATGCAAGCTGCTAATTTTAAAACTGACTGAGTTTCAACGGGCAATTTCTGTAACTGCTGCGCCATAAATTCAACTACATCATCTGTCAGTGCTGCTGCTGTAACTTTGCTAATATCGCACTGCCAATAGCCAGCTTTTACCTCGAAAGTAATCAATTCATCTTGATGCAATGCCTTGAGAAACTGCGTCGCAAAAAATGGATTTCCTTTGGTCTTCCTCGCCACTAATTCTGTTAGCGGTTCCGCCAGTTTCGGAGAACAAGTTAGCGTATCTGCTACCAATTTATTCAAACTGGTTCGCTCCAGCGGTGCCAGCATGATGGTATTGACAACTGCCCCTATTTTAGTTACTTCATCTAGGGTTAACATCAAGGGATGGGCGGGGGAAACTTCATTGTCTCGATAGGCTCCAATTAGTAGCAAGTGACTGGAATGCGACTCACCTATGAGCAACTGCATTAACTTTAAAGATGCTGAATCTGCCCACTGCAAATCATCTAAAAACATCACTAATGGATGTTCTTTGGTGGTGAAGACAGAGATAAATTTTTGGAATAGTAAATTAAACCGATTTTGAGCCGCAACACCTGATAGTTCTGGGGCTTGAGGTTGTTGTCCGATAATCCATTCCAGTTCGGGAATTACTTCTATAATGACTTGTCCGCTGTCACCTAGTGCTGCTAAGATTTTGGTTTTCCATGCTTGAATTTGGAGATCGCTTTCACTGAGCAATTGTGTCATTAAATCCCGGAATGCTTGCACAAATGCGCTGAAGGGAATGTTGCGATTGAACTGGTCAAATTTGCCTTTAATGAAATAGCCGTGCTGTCTGACAATGGGTTTGTGTACCTCGTTGACTACAACGGTTTTTCCTATGCCGGAAAAGCCGGCAACTAGCATCATTTCGCTGTTCCCTTGTGCTACTCGTTCAAAGGCTTCTAAAAGTTCCTGTATTTCTCGTTCTCGACCGTAGAGTTTTTCGGGAATCAGGAAGCGATCGCATACATCCCGCATTCCTAACTCAAAAGTTTCAATGTTTCCTGTGTCTTGGCACTGCTGCAAACACCGTTCTAAGTCATGCTTCAATCCCCAGGCACTTTGATAGCGCTGTTCGGCATTCTTTGCCATCAGCTTCATTACAATATCCGAAACCACCTGCGGGATTTCTTGGCTGTTTATTAAAGGAGGTTGTTTGGCAATATGGCAGTGAACCAACTCCATCGGATCGTCACATTCAAATGGCAGTTTTCCTGTCAGCAGTTCATACAAAGTAACTCCCAGAGAATAAAAGTCAGTGCGGTAGTCTATACCTCGGTTCATTCGTCCGGTTTGTTCGGGAGAAATATAGGCGAGGGTTCCTTCTAAAACGTTGGGATTTTGAATTTCTTGAGTTTCTCTCGGAAGTAGAGAGGCGATGCTAAAGTCAATCAGTTTGACTTGTTTGGTTGCGGGATGAATCAGGACGTTAGCTGGCTTAATATCTTTGTGGATGACTCGGTTTTGGTACAGACCGTCAAGGATGTCTGTTATTTGAATGGCGATCGTCAATATTTCTACCAGAGTCAGCGTAGGTGATCCACCGACGCCTCTTTGACATCGTTCTTGGGCGTAGTCTCGGAGGGAAATACCGCCAAAATCCTCCATGACCAGGGCATAGCTGTTGCGGTAAAATTCCAAACAAAAGGGGGCAACGACTCCAGACAGACTCAGGTTTTTGGCGATGGTGTACTGGTTGCGAAATTGCAGCAGTTCACTGAAGCTGGGATAATCTCGATTTAATAGTTTAATGACAACCGGAAGCTGATCTGTTTCTCGGATGGCTCGATAAACTAGGGTTCTCGAACCACAGTATAATTCCTCAACCAGATGATATCCCGAAACTTCGTTCGTCATATCCACTGCTGCACTCATCTGGATTACTCCATCTCAGACATTAACTTCTGTAACTAAGTATACACTTTTATTTGTCGAGTCTGAGGGTAATTGAACTGCGATCGCCCCAACCAGGCAGACTCTACGGCTTCTATTCATTTTAACTTTTGAATATAAGCATCGCCATCGATCGATCTCGTCTTATCCTTTTATCGGCAAAAATATCGCAAATTCAGTGCCTCGATCGAGGCACTGAATTGACCTCTATCGTCCCACTATATTTTTCCATCACAATCTGACTTATCAAGCCCAATTAGTCGGGATCGCTATCGTCCTATAGCAATCCTAAATGATATCAAATCTGTTAGCATCGGAATTATTCCTATGTGTATTCTCGACCTCTGCGCGAATGCGCGTCAATCCCTTGTCATCTGCGGCCCGAGAAATGCTCTTTTTTTAACCGCAGATACAGGCAGATCGACACAAATTAACGCAGATGAGTTATATTAATTCCGGTAACACCGTCCGTAGTTGAGTGTTGACTGAATTTGACGCCCGACGATGCTACCGGAATTGATATGATTTGTGAGAAATAACCCAAGCTAAAAAACTTAGTCAAGTAAAATATTACCAGATGAATGACTAACTTAAATAAACATTTAACAACACCAAAAGACTTTCAGAGACGATCGTACTCTCGCACAAATATCTTGGCTGCTAACAAAGTAGCCTTCATTGGATTCTGCTTTGGCTCCTTAGGTGTACACCGAATACAACTAATCTCCAATTTGTATTCATCAAATCCTTAATTAACTGATTCTAAATACGCTCTCATCTTTTTTCACCAATGGTAGCTGGATCGTGCCAAACCAAAGCGATACGAATCTGAGGAGGCGATCGCCAGTAGTGGATAAAAGCCATGGTATTCTCCGAATTTCCGGCTTCACAGGAGTGAATCAGACATCGCCCAATAGACAAGTCTGTAATATCCGCTGATTCACAATGAGAATAGAAATGCCTTCGCCTGTTATCCCCCAGATACAGCCGCCAATTTCTACCCCTTATAAATGACCTTCATCCTGAAAGAATACAACTAACTGGCAAGAGACAATCTCGCCACTATAGGCTTCTAACCAATTGCTAATTTCCTGTTTATTTTTAGGGAGTATGAACTGGTTTATGGTTGCGTTCAAAGCATCTTTTTTCACCTAATCTTAGCTAGTTCAAAGCGCGTATAATAACTTTGCTTTTCCGTCCAATACGACACCGTACTCATCTTAGATGTGACGTTGAACTTCTGCCAAATTCTCATAGTTTTTGGTTTTAAACCAGGCAGTCATTGCCTGACATTACTCAGTCTCTAAATAACCGACTTACCCTGCATCTGCCAGTCAAAGCGCGGATACTCTCATCTGTTAATAACGGTGTATTTGCTAATAAATCCAAAAATTAGACCGGCGAATTTCTTGGATCTCAGGCGTGTTTATAACCTTGCATAAACTTCTTAACAACCACCGCTAGTTTCAACTCACGGGTATCGAGATTGGACTGAATAAACTCATTCAACGGATTTAGAATACGCAGGGCCTGACGCCTGATTTCTCACCCCTCTAACTTGTCATATCTGGCTTGGGATTGCTATATATCCGATCGATTTGTCGGTTGGCTCCCAAATAATCACGACATATTTGCTTCACAGATAGCAGGTTCGATGCTCTATTTCAGTTTAAAATTTGTTCAAGTCCCGATAACCACTTTGTAGCAGTTTCCAGAGAGCGAATACTCGTATAGTTTCAAGATGAGTATTTTTTTATACCGCAGAGAAAACTGAGCGCGCAGAGTTAAGAAAGAAACAAAAGTTCACAAATTATTCTTGTAGCATTTGGGGGTAAGAGCAGCATTGCTACCTTCAGAAGTAATATGGGTAAGGTGTACCGCAGAGAACCCTAAATTTATCGATCTTGGAGACTCCATGAAATTATACTGGAAAATTCCTCCCTTAAACGCGGAAACTATCGGCTTAATTTACGGTTTTTGGGGCGTAATTGGATTCAGCTTGACACTACCAGCAACCAGAGTCGCTGTGATAGATTTAGACCCGATTTTTGTAGGTTTGGGACGCGGATTAGTAGCAGCTATACTAGCAGCAGCTACTCTGCGATTCACACATCAACCCATTCCCTCAAAACAGCAATTGGGAAGTTTATTAGTTGTCGGATTGGGAGTGGTTGTAGGATTTCCGGTACTATCGGCTTGGGCAATGCAGCAAGTACCTGCTGCACACGGTGCTGTAGTGTTAGGATTGTTGCCTTTAGCAACAGCAATAGCGGGGGTTTTGCGAGCGGGCGATCGGCCTGATTTCACTTTTTGGATGGCTAGCATTTTCGGTAGCACAACGGTTGTGTGTTTTGGAATTATTAGCGGTGCGGGACACCTTCAGCCCGCTGATTTAGCTTTGTTTGGAGCTGTAATTGCTGCGGCTGTTGCGTATGCTGAAGGTGGGCGATTAGCTAAGGTTTTAGGTGGATGGCAAGTTATCAGTTGGGCGTTGGTGATTATCGCTCCTTTCGAGGTTTTACCAACAATATTTGTTGTTTTAAAAGAAGGGTTGATAGCTGCACCTATCGCCTGGTTGGGTTTTGCATATGTGAGTTTAATCAGTCAATTCATAGCATTTTTTGCCTGGTATCAGGGAATGGCAGTTGGCGGAGTTGCTCGGGTAGGGCAAATTCAGTTATTGCAACCCTTTTTGACTATCCTAGGCTCGGCAATTTTGCTTGGTGAAACTGTGGAGCCGATCGCCATTGGAACAGCCTGTTTAGTTGTGGCCAGCGTAGCAGCAGGTAAAAAAGCATCAATTAAACGGACAGAGGACTTGTGAGGCGATCGATATTTTAATTTTACTTTGAACCGCTTAAAATATCGCACAATTTAGTTGAACTTAGTAAAACTAACACTTATTTACCATGTTTTTGACAAAATTGATCGAAACCCGCAACTTCTGCCAAAGTATACAGTGGTCTGCCCTTCACCTCCTCGTAAATCCGCCCCACATACTGACCCAAAATCCCAATACTGACCAACTGCACCGCGCCCAAAAAGAAAATCGCCATCATCACAATTGTCAAACCAGTTAATGCCGAACCCGGAGAGAAAAGACGCCAATACAAAACCAAAAAAGCCATTAACACAGATACAAATGCAGCAAATAAACCTAGATAAATAGAAAGTCTGAGGGGAACCTTTGAAAAAGATACTAACCCATTCATCGCCAAAGCCAAAGATTTGCTGAACGTATACTTAACATCGCCAGCAAAACGAGCATCTCGTTCAAACTTAACTGCCGTTTGTTTAAAACCAATCCAAGCCCGCAGTCCCCGAATGTAGCGGTTGCGTTCAGGCATCGCATTGAGCACGTCCACCACGCACCTATCCATCAAACAAAAATCCCCGGTATCTATGGGAATATCAACATCAGCAAGATGGCGCAAAATACGATAATACATATAAGCTGGCAACCGCTTAAACCAACTTTCTTGACGGCGTTGAGTGCGCTGAGCGTAAACAACTTGATAGCCCTGCCGCCACTGTTCAACCATATCTATAATTAGCTCTGGCGGGTCTTGCAAATCGCCGTCCATGATGACTACAACTTGACCGCTAGAAAAGTTTAAACCAGCAGTTACAGCTATTTGGTGACCGAAATTCCGGGCTAAGCTGAGGTAAGAAATTCGCGAGTCTTTTTCGTGCAATTCCCGCAAAAGTTCGAGAGAGCGATCGCGGCTGCCGTCGTTGATTAAAATTAATTCTACTGGGCCGTCCATTCGCTCCATCACTGCACTAATTCGCCGATAAAGTTCAGCTAAATTTTCTTCTTCGTTATAGATGGGAATTATCAAGGAATACTTAGGTGTATCTTTCATCGCATTTTGTTTTAGGAAATCAGGTTTTTAAATGTCAATTTAAATATACATTCCTGGACGCACGCTAACAAAAAAAATCGGTTTCTTGTTGTCTAGTTTGAGCGTATCTGACCAAATTAAATGAATCTACCTGGTTTTTGCCTCCAGAACTGTATATCAAAAGCTGATTCTTGTCATACAGGCTGGCGGCTTTAAAGGATATATTCAACGCGGTATTTCGCTATTAAATTAGAGAAAATTCTCCGAGAAAATAGCAGTATACCAATACTTATCTATTTTCTTAAATACCCCAAAAAAAACGTCTACTACTGACGGAAGCACAGCGAAAAAATATGTTATCATAGCTGTTGAGTCGGACTCTAAAAATTACAATCATCACCCATCAATTCAAAATTGCATGACAACCTCAAATTATCTGTGGCAAGCAAATCAAGACTTAAGCGAAGCTTGTCTGCAACATCTTTTTGTCAGAGGGATTGCTGACGGCAGCCTCCCCCAAAATAGTTTTGCATATTACGTTGCACAAGACGCATTTTTTCTCGGAGCATTCGCTCGCGCTTACAGTATCGCTGCGGCAAAAGCACCCGACTGGGAGGGGTTTGAAATCCTCCACAATCTCGGCAGCGGCGTTGTAGAAGAACTTCGCTTGCATCAAGGATATGCAGCCAAATGGGGTGTAAACTTGCAAGAGGCAAAACCGGGAATCGCTACCCGCCGCTACACAGATTTTTTATTAGCGACAGCCTGGGGAAGCGGTGTAGGTTTGACAGCAGCCGCGATGACTCCTTGCTTGCGTTTGTATGCTTTTTTGGGACAGCAGCTAGCTAAACCTAATATACCGGAACACGCCTTTAGCGACTGGATTTCTACCTATAGCAGCCCTGATTTTGAGATTTTAGCAAAACGACTGGAAAGTTTGGTCGATCGCTACGCAGAAGCTGAACCAGAAGTAGAAGCAACCTATCGCTACGCTATGCTGTGCGAAAGAGACTTTTTTCAGGCAGCTTGGGAAATAGACTAAGTTAAGTTGATGGAAAAGATATGGATAAGTATCTTAAGCTACCTAAGCCCAAGCTGCAAATTTAACAGCCATGTATAGCAGTAATGTAGCAAATAATGTCATAACAGCATATCCCACCGAGGCTGACTGCTCAACACTAAACCGAGTCCGATAGAAAGCGACACTATGCCGTAAGCGTAGCGGTGAACCGATTGCAGAACACCGGAGTTTATCACTATGGCTAAAGAGCAAAAACCGAAACAGACAACTGTCCAAGCTGTCAGCAAAAAAGTAGGTATCAGCGCCAGTCCCCGCCGCCTAGTACCAGTCGTCAAAGCTCCCCAAAAAGTCGCCCAAATATACTCGCCCCTGTGAAAATATCGCAAAGCAGATACTGTCAGGAACAAAAACAATCCTTCTGTATATATGACATTAGAAAATAGCGAAAGCCGACACCATACAAGCACAGAAGTAGTCCACTTAGCTGCATTGGTATTGTATAGCTGTTCTACTCAAAACTAGACCAGCAATAATACACCCAGAAATGCCAAACTATTAATTAGTACCGCTGCTAGTTCCACTTGGATTCCAAGAGTAGTCAACCCGCACATCAGAAAAGGAAACAGCGGATAAAAAGCCACAGAATGGTGCTGCCCGTCAATCGATTTTAGATTTTAGATTTTAGATTGACTTGCGCGAGATAAATGCGGTGGCTTGAGGATTTTCGATTTTCGATTTGGGATTGATTCCACGGATAAATCACGTGGCAGGTACCACCTTTGAAATTCTTGGTCATCTGCATAGGAGTAGTCTAAAGTAGCGATTTCGACGTACCATTTACCGTCCCACTGCGAAAACAGTTCCCACCCGCTTTTGGGAAGGAAACCGCTTACAAAACCCCGAGGTCGCCGAATCGCATACACGGGGGAGTTTTTGCAGACTAAAGGAGCAATTAGCTGCATCCCGATCGGCTTAGAAACCACATAACAGCGGCAAAAATTAACCCGTCCCGGCTTTGGGATCGCTCCCGGCGCGGACTTACTTCTAGCAGTAAATCAGTATTTGTCATGGCTTAAACAGCGCAAGACTGTTGATTTAAAACTCAAGTATAGCCCTCCCAAATATATACGTAAGTACAGCCGTACTGCTAATTTTAACGTCCGAGTTTATTGGGAATGCCTTCGCAGCCACCGGGAATAGTCTCTCTCGACTTCGAGCCACACCAAGCGCAACAGTAATAGCGTTGATCCTCCGACAGGCGCTTGACAGCGGTGAAATCAGCTCGTTCAATCACGGTGCCGGTATATTCGCCCGTTTGATAGTTCGGAACTTCAGTACGGCTGCGGGGAGATGCAGTTTCTGGCGAGCCGTAAAATAATATGGTGGCTCTCATGTCGGCGCGAGCGAGATTGGCGTCGTACAAGATAGCGCGCGAGAGATTGGCTTTAACCAAATCGCACTTGCTCAGATTTGCCCGGACGAGGTTAGCTTCGCTCAAATCCGTCCACCGCAAGTCAGTGTTGGCCATGTCAGCACCCGCTAACATCACATTTAAATCGATGACGCGGACGCCGTAATCTCGATCTTCAGCATAGCCGCCGTCGCCGTCAAGGATGGGGCGGCCTAAAAGCCGATCGCGCTTGAGAGGAGTCACCAATCTCGACTGCGACAAAAACCGGAGAATTTTAGCTTTACCTTCGGCATCTACACTGCTCATAATCGCAGCGGTGCGGCCTTCGGCGATCGCCCTTTCCTGCGGCCAGTCTTCCAAAAACCCTTGTTCGTCAAGGGCTAAGTCGGAAACCCCTTGAAAATAAGCATCGATTGTTTGCTGCTGCGTAATTCGATTTTGTTGAATCGTCAAATCTTTCGAGATCACGTACTGCCGCCAAGCCACGTAAACGCCCAAAATTGCGATCAAAATTTGGCCCAAAGCGCCGATCAGCTCGCCCAGAGCGCCGATGGCGTCCCAGTTGATTTGGATGTTGCGGCTTCCCGGTTCAGTATTAGTACCGCTGAGCATCAGCAAGCCCACAATCCCAGCTAAAAGCCCGAAGCAGGCGACGATCAGCGTGCGCCAAGTCGGCGGAATTACCTGCGCCCAGATTTTGCCCCAACTCGGCCACATCAGTCGCAGCGATATCCCGATCGCACAGATAGCCCCTATTAAGCCCAGCCAAATGTTGTCATTGGCCAGTCCAAAAATCATCGCTGCAATTGCCCCCAGAGTCAGCACCGACCCCGACATCTCAGCAGTCGTTTGTGCAGGCTGCGGCGACAATAAAACCTTGCGGGTTGAAGGCGGCGGCAGGGGTTTTTCCGGTTTAGCAGTAGCGACGATTGTCGCTGGTTCAGGTGGCACAGTAGGGCTCCCACCGTTAAGACTTTGTAAAGTCACGTTCGACTCTGGAGGATTGGGTTGGGAAGAGTTTGGTTCTGGTGTCATGCGTTGAGGCAAATTCTAACTGTGGCCGGTCAATAAAACGATTTTAACCAACCAAGCAGGATTCTAGATAGCATTACAATAGAAATATCCACTAATTACCCTCAAAGAGGTAACATAATGACCCTGGTACTCCCCAATCTGCAAGCAAAACAAATGGGTCAAGTAATCACTACAATCACCGTCACGAATTTTATCGATCTAGTTATGGCTGAACGGGGTTTCATTGCTGCTGAGGGAGTTCGCTCTGTTTCCCTCGATAACGTTGTTGTCGATACCGGAGCTACTCTGCTTTCCTTGCCAGCTCGCATTATTAGCCAACTAGGTTTAAGACAAGTAGGAGAAAGAGATGTAGAAACATCGGCTGGCATCAAAAAAGGTCGAATTTTTGCAGGCGCTCAAATTATTGTAGAGGGGAGAGAAGGCAGATTTGATTGTTTAGAGTTACCCGACGGCGTTTCTGCTGTTTTGCTGAGCGTGATTCCCATGGAAGAACTAGGCTTAGAACCCGATTTGAAAAATCGACGGTTGCGAGTATTGCCGATGAACAATCAGCAAACATATCTGATGGGTTAGTCGATCGGCGTTCAATAGTGTTCACTTGATTTGATATTCTAAAAAAGGTAAAATAATATGACACTCGTACTTCCCAATCTGCCAGAAAAACAAATGGGTCAAGTTCTTACAACAATCACCGTCACGAATCGCATCGATCGAGTTATGGCTGAACGGGGATTTATTTCTGCTGAGGAAGTTCGTTCTGTTATCCTCGATAACGTTGTTGTCGATACCGGAGCTACTCTGCTTTCCTTGCCAGCTCGCATTATTAGCCAGTTAGGCTTAATACAAGTAGGAGAAAGAAATGTAGAAACATCAGCGGGCATAAAAAAGGGTCGAATTTTTGCCGACGCTCAAATTATTGTAGAGGGGAGAGAAGGCAGATTTGATTGTTTAGAGTTACCCGACGGCGTTTCTGCTGTTTTGCTGGGCGTGATTCCAATGGAAGAACTAGGCTTAGAACCTGATTTGAAAAATCGACGGTTGCGAGTATTGCCGATGAACAATCAGCAAACATATCTGATGGGTTAGTCGATCGGCGTTTACCAGCACAAACCTCTCCCATGTGCCTATCATGTCCAGTCAATCGATTTTAGATTTTAGATTTTAGATTTTAGAATTGAAGCCTTGACCCCACGGATGAATCCGAGGGCTTGTATCCTGGATACTTTCGGTCAATTACCGCCATCAAAAATGTTTATAGTGAAGACTAAAATTATCAAAAAAATTAGAACACTAAAGTCCTCAATAAAAACAATTTTATTTATTGGTTTGATGTAGCATAATATCATCAGCGATAAAAAAATCTACCCAAAAAAACTTGATATTGGGGTAGATGTAAGTTTTTTACCATATATCTAGCGATCCAAATAAGCCTTGAGCAAATAGACGCCAACCGTCGCAAACATCAAAACAATTATCCCCAAAACCAACTCCACACTAAACCTTTGAACATTGCCCAAGGTCACAAGAATTTGCTGGCGCACCACAAAGGCCAACAGCCAGCAAATCTCCGCCTTCAGCCAAACCAAAAGCCCTCGCCCCAACAGATATTGCCGGCGAGCGTTCTCAGAAGTAATCGGTACCGGATAGTTAAAAGTATGCGGATAGCGCGATACCGCAGTTAAAACCGCAAAAATAATGGCACCCACTGTCGGCATCATCCAAATTGTTACCTTGTCGGCCCAAGCATCAGGCAGCCCCCCCAAGCCGAAATGAATCGGAATTCGATCGGGCAAAACCGCCCAAAACTTGACGATCGGCAAAACAGCCAGCAAAAGCGCGATCGCCGCCGCAATATCTACCGCCACTAAAACAGGCGAAAGTCCCAGAGAAATAACCGGCCGTTGGTTTGGTGCGTTTCCAGTCATGGCTACTTAAAATTAGATTATTATTGAAAATAATAGTATTGGTTCCAATTTCATCCCCCAACAGCTTTCGTTGGGGGTTTCCAAACATCCCCCGAGGTTTTATGACGGCTCAGGTTTTGATTGAAAAGAAAAAGTTACAAAAACCGCCCCTAACAATACATACATTAGGCGATCGCGTCCTGCGGCAGCCAGCCAAGCGCGTCAAAAGCGTCGATGCAGAAATTCGGCAGCTAGTCCGAGAAATGCTGCAAACCATGTACAGTGCAGACGGCATCGGTTTGGCAGCCCCTCAAGTCGGAGTCCACAAACAAGTAATCGTACTCGACTGCGACCCGGAAAACCCCGCCACACCCCCAATCGTTTTGATCAACCCCACCATTAAAAGTACCAGCAGCGATATCTGCATCTTGCAAGAAGGGTGTTTGAGCATTCCGGGAGTTTATTTAGAAGTCAAACGCCCAGAAGCCATTGAAGTCTCCTACCGCGACGAATACGGCCGCCCGCAAACCCTGATCGCAGCAGAGTTACTGTCGAGGGCAATTCAGCACGAAATGGATCACCTCAACGGAGTGCTGTTTGTAGACAGAGTAGAAAACAAGCTGGCATTGAATGAAGAATTAGTCAAGCACAAATTTTCGCCAAAGGCAGTAAAATCAGTATGATGGCAGGAACTCCGAAAAGTGGTTTACTCTTAGCTCTTTCGTGCATCGCGGCGATCGCCGCAGTCGGCTCCATCTTTGAGCTGTCCTCGGGAGAAGCTCAACTCGGCAACTTAGTGACCGGCATCATCCTCGCGCTCAGCGTACCGCTAACTGGCATATTTTTCTATGCAGCCGTTCAGGATGCCAGAGCCAATCTGTAAGCAGAATCATTAGTGATGAGTTATTAGTCTTTAGTGATTAGTATTTAGCTAACAACTAATAACTATTGAATAAAAATTGCGGATAAATAACATCAGCTAACAGCTCGCGAGCTCATCACTAATCGCTGTCGAATAAAAACTGCCCAAAAATAACATCAGCTAACAGCTCGCGAGCTCATCACTAATGACTGATGACTGATGACTCATAACTCATGACTAATGAAATCGCATTTCTGCGACAAGTGCCAGCTAAAGGCGCTGCGGGAGCGCCAGCGTACAATTACCAACTTTCTGAAGATGGGGAAGTCGTTATCGGACGCGATCGCAATTGTCAAATAGCTTTGGAGTCGATCGGCCACGGCATGGTTTCCCGCCGCCACGCGGCAGTCCGTCCCCTGACTGAGGGTAATTTTCCGAGATGGGAAATTTGCGACCTCAACAGCGCTAACGGAACTTATATCAACGGGAAAAAGCTCTCCGGCTGCCAAATTTTAGAAACAGGCGATCGCGTCAGTCTCGGCCTTGACGGCCCTGAATTCATCTTTGAATCTCCCGTAACCCCTCACAAAAATAAACCGGAATTCCCCGCACTCACAACGGGCAATTTGGCTGTCAGTGAAAAAGACGCTCTCACTTTAACTCAATTATTCCCGATCGCCTCCACTGGCAAACAATTAAGCCAAAAAGCTTACTTATATCCAGGTATTGCCACAGTTATTGTTGTCGTGTCGATGTTTGTCGCCGTTGGCAATTCCGCAGCATTCAATTTGCTGCTGTCAGCTTACCTCGCCGGTGCGGCTTACTACTTTATCTATCAACTGTGCGGCAAACACAAGCCTTGGTGGGTATTGCTCGGTTCGGCGTTAGCTACAGTCCTGATTGTGATCGGCCCCTTATTGATTGGATTTATATTCGTATTTAGAGAAATTTTGCCCGGCCGCCTGCCAGCCGAAGGCGAAACAATCAGTTTTTTGCCTTTTTTAATCCGAATGTTTTTCGGGGCGGGTCTAATGGAAGAATTGCTGAAAGCCCTGCCCGTTTTGGGAGCGATGCTGCTGGGAAATTGGCTGAAAAATCCGTGGCGCGATCGAGTCGGCGTTTGGGAACCTTTAGACGGAATTCTGTTAGGAAGTGCCTCGGCAGTCGGGTTTACACTGTTAGAAACTCTGGGGCAGTACGTTCCCAATGTCATCCAAAATGTCACCCTGCAAGCAGGGCCAGAAGCCGGACAATTAGTAGGATTGCAGTTGCTAATTCCCCGCATTTTGGGTTCAGCCGCCGGACACATGGCTTACAGCGGCTATTTGGGATATTTTATCGGTTTGAGCGCCCTCAAACCCCGGAAACGCTGGCAAATTTTGGGCGTAGGTTATTTCAGCGCTTCGGCACTTCACGCTTTGTGGAATGCGTCGGGAGCCGCCAGCGTACTTTTGCTGGCATTGGTGGGAGTTTTGTCCTATGCGTTTTTGGTAGCCGCGATTTTGAAAGCCCGGGCTCTGTCTCCGAATCGGGAGCAAAATTTTGCAACTCGAATATTTTCTGAAGGTAGAAGGTAGGAGATCGAGTTTTGAATTTTAAGATTGCTTGCTGATTCTAGCAATTGTCAGGCGATCGGCATTAATCACCTAATTCCTTTACCATAAATGGAAGTTTTTGTCTATACGTAATTTCTAGAATTTTTACCGTCTGCCGTCTGTGTTCTGCCGTCTGCCGTCTGCCTTCTGCCGTCTGCCGTCCTGATTCTCTTAGAAATTCTTCACAAATAGTTTGACTGTGGTACTATCTGGATGGCTGTGAGTAGCTTAGGGAAGCCAACGGGCTTGATTCCTGTGGTGGAGGAGAATCCAGGAGTGCTAGATAGGATGTCATTGGGATACGCAAACGTTTTCGGCCAGCGAAGTCAACCCGAACCCCTCCGCATTGGGGTGATTGGGGTTGGCAATATGGGCCAGCACCACACGCGAGTTCTGAGCTTGCTGAAAGATATCGAGCTCGTGGGTGTTGCAGACATAAATGTAGAGCGGGGAATAGATGTAGCAAGCAAATACCGGGTTCGCTTCTTTGAAGACTACCGGGATTTGCTAGCCCACGTAGATGCAGTTTGCGTCGCCGTTCCAACTCGCCTGCACCACCCTGTGGGGATGTCTTGTCTCCAAGCGGGTGTTCACGTTTTAATTGAAAAGCCGATCGCGGCTAGCATTGCCGAAGCCGAATCTTTGGTGAATGCGGCTGCTGAGGCCCACCGGATTTTGCAAGTGGGTCACATCGAGCGCTTCAATCCAGCTTTTCAGGAACTCGGCAAAGTGCTCAAAACTGAAGAGTTGCTGGCATTGGAAGCTCACCGGATGAGTCCCTATTCCCAGCGGGCCAACGACGTATCGGTAGTTTTGGATTTAATGATCCACGATATCGACTTGCTCCTGGAATTGGCAGATTCGCAAGTGGTGAAGCTGACCGCCAGCGGCAGCAGGGCATCAGATTCAGGTTATTTAGACTACGTGACAGCGACGCTGAACTTTGCTAACGGCATTGTGGCCACCCTGACGGCCAGCAAGGTGACGCACCGCAAACTCCGTTCAATCGCGGCTCACTGCAAAAATTCTCTGACAGAGGCAGATTTTCTCAACAACGAAATCTTGATTCACCGACAAACAACCGCCAATTATGTGACGGATTACGGTCAGGTGCTTTACCGTCAAGATGGGTTGATCGAGAAAGTTTACACCAGCAATATTGAACCGCTCCACGCAGAGTTGGAGCATTTTATTAATTGCGTGCGGGGTGGAAATCAGCCTTCTGTCGGAGGAGAACAAGCTCTCAAAGCTCTGCGGCTTGCGAGTTCGATCGAGCAAATGGCTCTCGACGGTCAAGCTTGGTATCCCAAAGAGCTAGAGTCTACTTTGCAAGTTAGCTAAATCGAGACAAATCGAGTCGTTTCCGGCTGCTTCTACAGTTTGGGTTTGTTGTTCGTTGAAAAGGGTAACTGTTCCCATGCAACCGGATTCGATGTCAGTCGATTTGAGATTGGACAATTCGGCGTGAGAAGTTCGGCGAGTGCGCGCGTCGAGTTGCGCTCAGTCGAACGATTTTAGACTTTAGATTGACAATCAAGCATCCAGGATACAAGCCCCCGGATTCATCCGTCCAGAAATAAAAAACCTGTATCCGATAAAGGAGCCCCCGAATTTATCCGTGGGGTCAAGGCTTTAATCTAAAATCTCAAATCTCAAATCTCAAATCGATTGACTCCACAGATAAATTTGGGGGATTGAACTAAGGTTTAAATTTTTTTGCTCTCCACAACCTAAGTCGGGGGCCGGTATCCGTTTTTGGGTGAAATCACGATTGGTGCTAAAAAAGAGCGACTATTTGACGACTGATGGTTTTGCTAACTAGCTGATTTCCTTCAGGGCTCAGGTGAATGCTGTCTCGATACAAAGTCGGAAGTTGCGCCGCACAATTGAAAATGGGAAGAAAATCTATGTAAGTAATTTTCTCTGTTTCCACGAGTTCGGCGAGACGCTCTCTAGCCTTGACTTCCCAGTCGCGAGGGCCAAGGTCGCCGAATTCGCCCAGCTTGGGCGTCACCGCAAGCAAAAACGGGATGTTGGCGGATATAGCTATTTTCTGGATGTGGCAAATAGCTTCTAAGTTGCAGCCGACTACATCTGGGCTTTCGACTCTGGGTGCTGTTAATTGGCGAGCCGGCAATGCTGGTAGCAGGTAGCGGCTCAAGAACTCTAGCGTAGCCGATCGGGGTTTGCGATCCGGGTAAGAGCGATCGCGCCCCACAACCTCCCCACAGGGAGCGGATGCAAACAAATCGTCCGTATTGAGCAGCAACACCAAAGCCTTGGCGCCAAAAACACCGAACCGCTTGGCGTAAGCAAGTTGATTCCTCGGTCCCCAAGAATTGGCTGAGGCGTTGAGAACTTCAAAATCTGAATAGTTGACTTTTGAAGCTAATTGTGCATCGCTCGCCAGATTCTGTACTTGCAGTCTCAACTGCCGAGTCATAATTTCCGAGATCGTATTGGTCTGATGTGTCCACCAACCGCCGTTAGCGACAGAATCTCCCAACAGCAAGACACGCAGAGTTTCTGGAGGGGGTATCGGGGCGATCGCTCCAGTACGCATCGAATACTCGTTAATTTCAATCCGGTTGCCCAAGCGGCGCACCCTCTGGTTTGGTGCCAACAAATAGCCGCACTCGGCATCGGCAATGTAAATTAAGGGATTGCCAAAACCCAACAGCACCCGCAGCAGCACTTCGATTGCTGCCCACAATCCGGAGGTGACAGCCAAAATTAAGAGAACAACTTTCACCACTTAACCTCGATAGAGAAGCAAAAACCCCTGCCGACACCAAGGTATAAAAAAAGAATGCAACTGCTGTCAAGCTCTCAACCCCGATTGCAGTCAGTAAATTTTAGATTAAAAATTAGAGCATTGACTCGACAGATGAATCAGGGAAATCTCCCTAAAATCTAAACTTGTTTTGCTTTCGAGGACTCCTGTTTAGAAGTAAGTATCCATCTTGGAGTGAGCTAAGTACGTCGTCCTTGTAAAATCTAAAATCTAACATCTAACATCTAAAATCTTATACCGTCGGGGTTTTAGCAACTTAGCCGCGCGATTGAGTCAACCGAATCGCCCCCGTGGATATAGAATTCTAGAATATACCGTCAAAATCCGCCGTCAGCCGTCAGTGAACTTGGTGGTTTCAGGAAAACCCGTGGACTTAAAACAAATATTCAAAACGCCGAATCCCATAATCGGTGTCGTACATTTACAGCCTTTGCCAACTTCTCCCCGCTGGGGGGGGAACCTCAAAGCTATTATCGGAAGAGCCGAGCAAGAGGCTACAGCGCTGGCTTCTGGCGGCGCAAACGGTATCATAGTCGAGAACTTTTTCGACGCCCCCTTTGCCAAAGACACCGTAGATCCGGCTGTGGTAAGTGCGATGACTCTGGTAGTCGAGAGGCTGACAAATCTGGTGACGCTGCCGATCGGCGTTAACGTGCTGCGAAACGACGCCCACAGCGCGATCGCCATCGCCTCCTGCACGGGTGCCCAATTCATCCGCGTCAACGTCCTCAACGGCATCATGGCTACAGACCAAGGCTTAATTGAAGGCCAAGCTCACCAGCTACTGCGCTACCGTCGGGAATTGGGCAGTGATGTCAAAATATTAGCGGACGTGTTAGTCAAGCACGGGCGACCCCTAGGCAGCCCCAACTTGACCACAGCCGTCTCAGAGACGATCGGGCGCTCTTTAGCCGATGCCGTGATCCTTTCGGGCTGGACAACCGGCAGCCCTCCCAATCTCGAAGAATTAGAACTTGCGAGTGCAGCAGCGGCGGGAATTCCAGTTTTCATCGGCAGCGGCGCGTCGTGGGAAAACATTTCCACACTCATGCAGGCTGCTGACGGTGTTATTGTATCGAGCTCCCTGAAGCGAAACGGCCGCATCGAGCAGCCGATCGATCCGATCCGCGTCAGCCAGTTTGTAGAAGCCGCCCGCCGCAGCTTGTCACAGAAAGAGCGCGAACAGGAAAACAGAGACGCTAATGGCTCCAGAGGGCCAACACAGGAACCGGGCAAAGTCACAAATAAAACGTAAAATGGGAATGGGTAATTGGTAATCGGTAATTTGTAATCGGTAAAGAGTAATAGCTGAAAACTAAGAGCTAACACTGAAAAAAAGCACCAATTATCAATTCCCAATTCCCAATTCCCAATTCCCAATTCCCTTGATTGACAACGCGGAAGTCAGGGATAGCTGTTGTTTTTTCTGACTTCTGACTTCTGACTTCTTTCCTTAAAATTCATCCCTTAAATCCGTTAAATCCCGTACATTCCTCGTTGCCGAACTTCCTTCTTCCTTCAACGTCCCACTTCCCAATTACCATTTACCAACTCAAAAAATGATTCGCCGACGTTCAACCCCTTGGATTCATCGCTGGTCTAGGACTGTGATGGCAGCGATCGCAGCCATCGGCGTCGTAGAAACGGCCTATCTCACGATCGCTAAATTCACGACAGGCTCAGTCATTTGTCCCACCAGCGGCTGCGACAAAGTTCTCAACAGTCCCTACGCTACAGTAAGCGGCACAGTGCCTTTAAGTTTGTTAGGCTGTCTGGCTTACCTGAGCATAGCAATCTTGGCATTCGCTCCCAAAGCCGTCAATCCCAACACCAATAAAGGACTGCACTCTCAACTAGAAAACAAAACTTGGCAAGCGCTATTTATCATCACCGCTGCAATGGTAATTTTCAGCAGCTATTTGATGTATTTGATGGCTTTTGAAATTCAGGAACTGTGCATTTACTGCGTCACTTCTGCCTTATTTTCGCTGTCGCTGTTTGTGCTGGTGCTAGTCGGGCGCGAGTGGGAAGATATCGGACAGTTAGTGTTTACAGGCATTTTGGTGGCAATGGTGAGTTCGATCGGCGCTTTGGGACTCTACAACAGCGTGCGATCGCCTGCTGCTTCTGTCTCTACCCCCGGAATTGCACCCCCTGCCGTCACTACAACCTCCGGCCCGGCACAACTTGCTTTGGCCCGCCACCTCCGAGAAATCGGCGCTAAAGAGTACGGCGCTTACTGGTGTCCCCACTGCCACGACCAAAAAATGCTGTTCGGCAAAGAAGCAGCCAAAATAATTGATTATTTTGAATGCGATCCCCGGGGACAAAATTCCCGCGCTGAAATTTGCCAAGCTGCTGCTGCGAATGTTAAAGGTTTCCCGACTTGGGAGATTAAAGGTCAATTTTATTCGGGGACGCAATCTTTGGAGAAACTCGCTGATTTATCGGGTTACACCGGCCCGCGCAACTTTCAAAACTGACAGAAAAGTTTGAGATTTCAGACTGCAAATTTTAGATTGATTGGCACGAAATATCCTGGTTTTTCAAGGAGTTTATTCTTTGATATTACTGCGAAATCAATCTAAAATTTCGCATTGATAATTCATAAAAAAATTAGTAAAAACTAGGTAGATAGCGGTGAACGGAAAAATATAATACGCCGAGACCCTTGTTGCTAGGCTTTTTAAGTTTGATTGTGTACCTCACTACCCAAGCATCTCTATAACAACCGTACCAGACGTTGAGAAAGTTATTAATTGCTGAAACCATTGCGGTCGATAGTAACTTCGGTCTTGATTTTTTCTTGTTCCTTCTTTCTTGTTCCTTCTGCCATACACAAAAACTCAATAAACCTGGTTTATGCTTCCAGACAGATTTTAAAAATGACATATTTTGGTATGGAAACCCAGTGTCTGCTGTTGAAGCCCGATGTACCGAAAAATCAAAAAATCTCAAATCGACTCGCCCAAACCGAAAAACCAAAGAATTTGATAATCTAAAATCTCAAATTGACTCGCCCGAACCGAAAAACCAAAAAATTGGATAATCTAAAATCTAACATCTAAAATCTCAAATCGACTGAGCAGATCGCCCCGAGATATAAAAGCTATGTGTGGTAGTAGCCTAGAAGCTCGAAGGGCGAGGCAAAATCCCAAAATATGCTAAAAAATTTCAAAAAATGGGTCGATCGAGAACGCCGAGTATTGATTACTGCGAGTGCCGTTGCCGGTACGGTGATTGTAATGCGCTGGTTCGGGTTTTTTCAGGTGTGGGAATGGGCTGCTTTCGACCACTTTGTCCGCTGGCGGCCGGCCGAAGCAATTGACTCGCGCATCGCCATTGTAGAAATTAACGAAGCTGACTTGCAAAAATACGGCTACCCAATTTCGGATGCTGTATTGGCCCAATTGCTGCAAAAATTGCACGCTGGCAAGCCGCGGGCGATCGGCCTCGACGTTTACCGAGATCTGCCAACTCAACCGGGTAACGCCGAATTGCTCAAAACTTTTAAAACTATTCCCAACTTAATCGGCATTGAGTTGATGCCGGACGAAACTCGGTTCGGAGTTCGACCGCCTCCGGTACTTGACAAGCTCGATCGAATCGGTTTCAACAATGTTGTCATAGACGCTGATGGAAAAGTGCGGCGAACTCTACTCTACGCTTGGCCAGAAGACGGCAAAACTCATCAAAGTTTCGCCCTCAGACTGGCTTTGCTTTACCTCAAAAGCGAAAACATTTCCCCTCAAGCATCAAAAGGCTATCCCCAATACTTGCAGTTAGGCAAGGGGGTTTTTCGACCTTTTCAACCGAATGACGGTGCCTATGTTCGATCGGACAGCCGCGGCTATCAAATTTTGACCAACCTGCGCGGCCCGCGAGGCAGTTTTCGGACAGCATCGATGAGCGACGTGCTTTCGGGCAAAGTACCCGCTGATTTTGTGCGGTCGCGCGCTGTCTTGATCGGCTCAAATGCCCCCAGCCTCAAAGACTTTTACCAAAATTCTTACAGTTCCGGTTTGTTTGCCCCTCCCCAGCAAATACCCGGAGTCGAGCTTCAGGCTCATTTCTTGAGCCACATTTTGAGTGCTGCCCTAGACGGGCGCGGGGGTATCAATGTCTGGCCAGAGGCTGCGGAGTTGCTGTGGATTTTATTGTGGTCTTGGGCGGGAGCAAATGTGAGTTGGAATTTGCGATCGCTCGGTCGATCGGCTTACTGTTTATTAAGTATCTGTCTAGGTTTGAGTGCCAGTTTATACTTAGCATTTTTAGCAGGTTGGTGGCTGCCGTTGATTCCTCCCATCCTCAGTCTTGTGGGTTCTGGTGTCGCAGTTGTGGGTTATCTGGCTCAATTGCAAGAAGAATTAAAACGGTCTAAAGAATTTTTACAATCGCTAATCGATACAATTCCCGACCCCATTTTTGTCAAGGATCGAAATCACCGCTGGGTTGTTTTGAATCAGGCATATTGTCGGTTTATTGGCTATCCTTTGGAAATTTTAACTTGTCGAACAGATTACGATTTATTTCCCCAAGCCGAAGCCGATATATTTTGGCAGCAAGACGAATTAGTATTGCAAACTCACCAGCCGCGAGAAAACGAAGAATATTTTACCAACGCTCACGGAATTACCCATTTAATTGCAACTAAAAGATCCCTCCACAAAGATGCTGCTGGCAACCTATTTTTAGTCGGAGCGATCCGAGATATTACCGAGCGCAAGCGCCGAGAAGATGCTTTAAAACAACAAAATGCTGAACTCAGCCATCAAGCTTATCACGATACTCTGACCGGCTTGCCCAACCGCCAAATGTTCTACGAATCTTTGCATAAGTCTCTAGAAATAGCCTCCACAAATCAGGAATTGGTAGCTTTACTCTTTTTAGATTTAGATGGATTTAAGTCAATCAACGACACTCTCGGACACAATGTGGGCGATTTGCTCTTAAAAACTGTTGCCAGTCGGCTCAAAAAATGCCTGCGCGGCAGCGATACTATCTCGCGGTTGGGCGGCGACGAATTCACAGTCATTCTCCCCGCAATTCCCGGTCGCGAGGAAGCTGGGAAAGTAGCTGAAAAAATTTGTGCTGCCATCATACAGCCTTTTATTTTAGAAGAACATACAGTTTCTGTAACTACAAGTATTGGCATTAGTTTGTATCCCAGTGACGGTCAAGATCCAGAGATTTTAGTCAAGAATGCCGATGCTGCGATGTATTGTGCTAAGGAACGCGGGAAAAATCAATATCAATTTTATTAATTAATTCTAGTAAAAAGTAATACAACTGTGCGTAAGCTCCCAACCACGAGCTTCCTAAAGAATTCCAAATTATTCAATTCTTTAATCTAAAATCTCACTACTTAGGGCTTACTGAATAAGTTAGGAAAAATTGCGATCGCACTTGATGGGCAATTCAAGCTCGGCAAAACATAAG
>NZ_JAUBSX010000073.1:0-37536 GCF_036704885.1 Microcoleus sp. F4-D5
AAAAGCGATATAACAATATTTAGGGAATATCGCTCCGAGTTTGACCCACAACAAAGATTTAAAGGAGATAAAGCATATATTGGAGAAGATTTAATTACAACTCCCATTAAAAAACCCAAAAATCGAGAACTAACAATTGAACAAAAAGAACAAAACAAAGAATTTTCGGCAAACCGAATATTCGTTGAGCATCGAATTCGGTCAGTCAAAATATTTCGAGTTATCCAAGAAAGATTTAGGCTAAATCCTCAAAAATATGCTGAGGTAATGTTGACGATTTGTGGATTGGTAAGATTACGAATTATGGCGCTAATATTACCAAGAGAAATATCCTCTATATCATCGGGTGAAAATTGACGCATATAACTCAATATTTTTGCCTAATTATCAACAGCAAATATCTCAATACCTTATTTTGTCGTAGATACTAGCTAATTTACTATGATTGCATTTATACCCTATAACCTAGCTATACAAAGGGCTTGATTATTTTTGGAGATGTCTTGAGTATATCTGAGTATAGACGAAGCTCCAAGCTCGTTTCCGTCAAGCTAAAACAACAACCCATCATTACCAAATTATTTGGCTACTAGCTGGGGGCAAAACTACCGCAGAAGTGATGGGAGTGACAGGTTATAGTCGCGGTTGGATTTATGAAGCGAGTTTGGGGATACAACCATTTAGGACCAGAATCCCTCGCACATCGGCGTTGCCTTGCATACCCAGCGTGACCCTCTGCTAAATGATGTGGAACAATCTCAATTCTGGCAAGTCCTAAAGCAGCCACCCCCTGATGGCGGACTGTGGAATAGTCGTAAAGCGGCTGACTGCATGAGTGAACTCAAGGGTGAAAAAGTCTGTCGTCTGCATAGGGTGGGAATATCTCTTGTCAATGAAGTTTCGATTGAGAGTTCCTCGCCCAGAACATAAGGAATCAGATATCCGCAGAACTTGCAGGAATGGAAAAAAAAATCTGGGTCGGTTCGTCTTAAAAATCAAGAAGGAGAACCCTTCAAGCGCCCTAGAAGTCGGGTCAATGGACGAACATCGTCGCTTGATTGAAACCTGTTTTGAGACCCGAATGGGTGGATGAGTTTAGTAATGCTACGGCTGTGGTTAACTGGCGGTTTCAATGGTTGTGGTTATATGGTTTCGTACATCCGAGTACCGGAGAAACCAAAAGAGTGGATACTACCCTTTGTCAATAGCCAGCTTTTCGAGCGAGTTTTAGCAGATGAGAGCTTTCCAGTAGGAAAGTATGGCCCAAAAAAAGAGTAATTTTAGTAGTGGATGGAGCCCCATGGCATTTGAGTGAAAGCGTAAAAATCCCCTTGGGGATAGATTTATATTGTCTGCCTTCACATTCACCCGAACTGCAACAGCCGTGAAAGACTGTGGCCTGCCGACAAATGAACCGATAGCTAATCACTGTTTTAAAAACGCAAGATGAATTAGAAGCTGTTTTATTTGAGCGGTGTCGAAAACTGTTAAATCTCAAACAGCTAGCGAGCGTGGTTTGACTCATTTCTATTGGTGGCAGGAAGCAAAAGTTTAATCATGGTTACTCGATCGGACCTGATATGACTTATGTATTAATGATTCCAGTATGGAAAACTTAGGCCACAACAATCATTAATCATTGGTAGTTTCAGACAAGTTGAGTTGGTATTTTCGGTCATCAGCATTGCACTTTTCAGTAATCAGCTTGATAGGGTCTTGCCTTTGCAGGTTAATCGCCCAAACCCTTGATTGCTATCAGGTTGGCTGTGGCTTGAGAAGCTCCACTCGTGACCGATTAAGAAAGTGGAGCGAATGTCTATGAGCCAATCTACGCAATTCAACAGAGAATGGCTGTTAAAGCCATCTTAAATTAGTGGGATTTTTCAGCAGAAAAAGCAGCCTGAACATCTTGATAAACAGAGCGTAAATGCTGGAGTAACTCTTGTTGGGACAACTCATGAATCTGAAGCTCTCTGATCAAAAACGCCAGCCTTTGTAAGGCACCATTGTGAATTTCTGCCTCAAGCACCTCGATTAACTGTTGCTGTGTTAGCAGTTGTTGTTCCAAACAACGGATTCGTCGCCACCAACAAAGTTCATGATAGACAACGCACGCAATTAATCCCGCTGTACCAAATATAATTAGGCTCGACACAAGAGTTATCTTATCCATTAGTCTTCCTCCTTCCCTGTTTCATAAAAAAAAAGGTGAAGTCTAACCAGACTTCACCTGGATTAAATTAGGAGTTCCCAAGTCAGCCTTATTAACTTTTCCGGAGTGATTCTTCTAGAACTGACTAGGTATTATTCCTAACAATTCCATCAGCACTTAAAGCCAAAATTGATGGGGTTTAACAGAGGCTTCGGAATCAGACATGGGGTTTTTATACCGCACCCCCGATTTCCTGTTCCCCAAAATTTTTCGCTCTATGTGGCGCGAAGCTACAAATTAGCAATTGCAGCATTTAACGCCAGGAGATGTTCATCTGTTTTATCCAGCCTGCTTTTTGTCCGGGTTGTCTGGTCGGCGAAGGACAAATAGTCTTTTAAGGCTTGTTGTTGCACGGCTTGCAGTTCGGGTGTAGGTAGAGGTTTACGCAACTCATTGGGAATAGCGTCGTTAAAGAGATGGCTCACCAGTTGAGAGTACAATCTAACTTGAGAGTTCCTGACGTTATCTAATTCCTGCTTTCCTCTAGCTGTACTGTAGTTGTAAAGTTCTGCTTCCATACCTTTGGTTTCAATATCGATGGTGCCAGAACGCCAGAAGTTATAAGCTCCTAGTTTCGCTTTGTCTGTGCGATATCCAATCACATGATTGGGAGCATCGCCGAAGAGTAGCAAAGCGCCCAACAAATCTAAGATCAGTTCATCTGTCGTATGAAGAATGTAAGGGCGACCTGACGCATTTGGTTGGCGCAGGATTTGGGCAATATCCAAGCGTGTCTTTAAATGCGAGAATGCCCGTTGGGTACGCCATCTATTATCTCCACTAGCGAGGGTAAGTAACAAGGGAACAATATCTACGCTAGAGCAAAGTTGTGTCCGTTCTGTTCCTGGGGTGGAAACCCACTGTTTAGTTGGGTCTTTGATGTAAAGAGGAACGTTAATTGATTCTTCATAGACACCAGCACTTTTACCGCGCAACCCGTGAGAACCGCCATATTCGCCGTGGTCTGAGGTAAACACGACGATCGTATTTTGGGCAAATGGGGATTTTTCTAAAATATCAAGTGCTTTCCCGATTTGAGCGTCCACAAATTGTTGGAATAGTAGGTATGAATCCAACAGTTTCAGCCAGGGTTCTCCGAATTTTGGCGGTAAGTAGCCAGCCCCTAAGTTTGCTGCTCGGCGGAATGCTTCTTGCAAGCGGGGCTTTTTCGCTAAGCCGATGGGGTTTTCAAAGTTGGGAATTCTATCTTTGAAGACACTTGGCGGGTTGCTTTCTGCGGGTATTTCCTTCGTCCCTTGGGGGTACCAAGAAATGTCATGGGGGTTGATTAAGCTGATGGTCGTACACCAAGGAGTATTTTTGGCATTGTTGGAATTGAGCCACTCGGCGAACTGTGCGGTGGCTTGAATCCCTTGAGGAGGCGTACCGCCTTTGACAATATAAGGGTCTACTTCTAAACCTTCTCCGGGATTACCATTGGGGGAAGGATAAGTTCCGCCACTAAATCCGTAGGGTTCCAGGGAATTTCCGGTGGATAAATGCCATTTACCGAACCACCACGTACTGTAACCAAAGTTGTCTCGCAACAGTTTTCCCCAGGTAGGAAAGCCAGGATTAAGACTTGGCGCTGGCGCTGGAAAGAGTATGCTACTACTCTCACCACCATCATTCAAATGCGTATCCATCACAAATGTTTGGTGGGAGTATAAACCTGTCACCAATGTGCCGCGAGCCGCCGTGCAGGCTGTTGCTGCTGTATAGTACCGCGTGAAGTTGACTGAACTCTTTCGCAATTTTGCGATCGCGGGTAGATATTTGTCGAGAGTGGCTTGTGCTGGAAACCATTGGGGAGTGCGTAGTTGGTCTACGACAATCACAAGGATATTGGGCTTTTTATATCCCGACCTTTGATATCCCGATGTTTGTGCAATTGCCGGAGTGTCGGATTTATTCAGAAGCCCAGACCCAAGTAGTGCAGCTCCTGCTAAGCCAGTTGTCGATAGAAATGTCCGTCTTTTCATCATCTTGATTGAATTTTACGAAATATAAGAAATCCCAAGATTACTGAGATAACTTTCAAAGAACAGCCAGGATTTTCTCCTGTGTTTATAATTTGTCCGGTGAGGTCTAGTCATCTCCTTTCCGGTTTCATCGGTTGTGTAAAAAAATAGACCTCATATCTGCGATCGTCGGTGTTTATCTTTTTACCCTGCGGGAAGCCGCTACTCTTGTCTGCATCTGTGGTCAAAATTTAACTCGCGATTGGTGCAAACAATCTTCAAAATTATTCTTACACTACCAATAATACCGGAGACGATTTCAGACTTCACCCTTGCTTTAATTAGGAATAACCAAGTCAGGCGTGTTAGCTTTTTAAAATCGCGTCTTCCAGAACTAACCAGGTTTTATTCCCAACAACTCCATCAGCAGTTAAATGGAGATAGGATTGAAATTGTTTCACTCGCGTTGTGGTTTTATTGTCAAAGTTGCCATTAACGGCAATCGTGCTTGTACCCGATTTTCCTTGTCTTTTGGCTTGATTGAGCCGTGCCTGTAGATATTTCACTTCATTGGGATTGTTGTTTTTGCTTTGGCTCAAGGTAGAGTGCATTTTGTTGAATAAGGGACAATGGCGTCGATGTAACTCCAAGTTTGTGCCCCAATGATGCCATCAACTTTTAGGCAACTCGGTTTGATTTTTTTTGACATACTATTCATTAAGATTGCCAAATTCGCCATCAACACTAATATAGGTGTGGTAGAAGATATTGAGTTGTTCTTGCAGGTATTTAACCTGATTGAGTTCATTGTTCTTGCTGCCTGGGGTTAAGGTAGAGTGAGTTGTTTGATCGGCGCGCATCGGTTGAACCTCCTGAAATCAATGTTGTTTGTCTTTGATGATTCCAGTATGGAAAAATCAGACCACTTGCATCATTGGTAGTTTCAGAGAAGTTGAGTTGGTATTTTCGGTCATCTGCATGGCAGTTTTCGGTAATGAGCCGATCGGGCTCATTCATGACAGGCTAATTAGATATATTTACTCATTGACAAAAGTTTCTTTTTCTTAAGTTGTCCCGAATGAATAGGGTCTAACTCATAGGGATTAATCGCTAGCGACTTCAAGCGTCCCTCGCAAAGTAAGATCAAAGTTATTGTGTCAGGTAAGCGGTAATGTCCCATAGCTCGACCCAAAAGCAGCCAGTAGAGATTCTGATTGTTGATGACCATCGCCTGCTTCTAAATGGAACGATTAGTCTGGTTAGCGATCGCTTTCCTACAGCACAAATCCGCTCTTGCCAAACAGTCCAGGATGCTCTAGCGCAAGTGAGAAAGCATTTGCCTGACCTGGCAATTGTAGATTTGTCCATTCCAGAGACATCAGGGACATCTGCCAACGTCGAGCATGGATTGAGATTGCTCAAGTTATTGATGCACGATTATCCCCTGCTCAACCTGATGGTGCAAAGCAGTAACGTCAAGGCATTAATTCGCATCATGCCGGAAATTGACAACCATCAGGGCGGATTGACGATTGCCGACAAAAGCGTGCCGGTAGATACCTTCCTGATGCGGATGGAGTGGGCTATGCAAGGATTGACCCATACCAAAGATCTCCAAACCGGTTTAGAAGTGAAACCGGAATGGTTAGAGGTCATGCGACTCGCTTTTGAGGAGGGACTTCAGGATAAAGCGATCGCCCAAACCATGCACAAATCCGAGCGGATGATTCGCCACTATTGGTCTAAGATTCAGGATACACTCGATATATATCCAGAAGAGGGAAAAAATCTGCGGGCGCAAACCCAAATTCGTGCCCGTGAAATCGGATTAATTGACTGAACGGGCAATGTCTACGATTAATGAGCCATATAATAATATTTTAATTTTAAAGCGCCGAGTCGTTCTGGCCATGTTGAGTTTGGCGACGATTGGCGCAACTATTGCTACATTTCTGCACCGGCTGCAACCACACCCTCGTACTATTTATCTGATTACACCTCCGTTGTTGGCGATCGCCTGCCTGATTTTACTGATTCGTCTCTACAAAAAACCAGAGAGCTTGCAACAAGTGATAAATCTGGCTTTATTGGCAGGGGTAATGTTTGTAGTGGTTCCCAGTTGGTTATATACCCTACAAGCGATCGTCTCGTCGGACACCACCCTTGTAGGTAGTTTGCCCCCTGTAACACCCGCATTGTTCGTATTGACAATGGTGATGCTGATCGCCCTGCGTCGCCGCCAGCAATTGGTCATTGCAACTCTCATCGCTTGGATGGCGATCGCTGCCCCAATTCTCACATATTTGCTGCTGCACCCGCCAGAACTTCGCACTTCGCGAGGATTGGATTTATTCATCTCTCTCGGCCCAACAATGGGGATACAAATTCTCCTCATTCTGTTTTATAACCGCGTCCAAGATATCGTCGAGGGCTTATATACCGAGCGTCTCCTGTACTATGCTCAAATTGTCGAGCGACAGGCGATTCGTCAGCAGGCAATGGAACAAGCCTTCACGCAAATCCACAATGGCCCTTTGCAAACCTTAGCTCTCCTCCTGCGGGATATGCAGCAAGAACAGATGCCATCTCAACAATTGTTCCAACGCTTGCATGACCTGAATGCAGAGATCCGGGCAGTGGGGCGCAGTCTCACCGAGGAAGCGGATTCAGAGCAACACTCAACAGCCGTTTTAACCAGCCTAGAACCCCCTAATTCCGAACAAACACTCCGTCTGGGGGAAGGCACTTGTATCGATCTCAACCGTCCCCTGCATAATTTATTGTATGAAGTTTATGCCATTACTTTGAAGCGCAATTTGCCCTATTTCCAGACCATTCAAGTCAAAGTTCGGAATTTCTCCCCCATCGAGCAAACTAACCTCACCTTGGACATAAAGCGGGATTTGTGTTTGTGGTTAGAGGAAGCTTTATGTAACGTGGGGAAACACGCTCTTGGAACAACTCGAATTGTCGTGACGGGAGAAGATCGCCAGGGGCAATACGTTCTCAAGGTGCAAGACAATGGCCCTGGACTTAAACCCGAACAAGGACAACAGGGAACAAAGCACTCTCACATTTTGGCTCAACGATTGGGGGGACAGTTTCGACGAGAATCTTTGCCCAAGGGAGGGGTGATTTGCGAACTTTCTTGGTTAGTGAAGCCATAGCTATTGTTGAATAGAATTGGGTTTTACTTCTGGCCCAAGTTAGCGCAGACTGTAGCGCCTGCTCGGGGAACAGCCGAGATACGCGCAACGTAGGACACGATATAAAGTTGTGTAAAGAAACCGTAAGCCCAGGCTGAATTTTCGCTCCTCAAAATACCAGCGTCATCTCCTCATCTAAGGCCTGCGGGACTATATCCAAATCAATCAGGTAATCCCCAATTTGATGGGGGTGGTGTTCTTACTGATGATTAGATCGCGGTCAATCGACCGAACATGATATCAAAAGTAAATCGGCGATTTAAATGTTCAACTATCTTAACAACTCGATCGATATAAGACGCATCTAATCAAAAATTTCCGCTAATTTCAAAGCATTAAGTTGAGCTTGAGCTTTATGCAGCGACTCCTGCCATTCCCTTTCTGGATCGCTATCAGCAACAATCCCCGCACCCACTTGTCCCCAAACAATTCCCCCAGGAGTACCGTTACTTTTTTGTGCGTATAAAAGTGTGCGAATAAAAATATTTAAGTCTAGGTTGCCGCGCCAGTCCAAATAACCGCAGGAACCGTAAAATAAATTGCGCTTCACAGGTTCCAATTCTTCGATGATTTCCAGACAGCGCACTTTCGGACAACCTGTAATCGTACCGCCCGGAAATACCCCTCGAATTAAGTCGATCGCGTCGCAATCTCTTCTTAATGTACCGATAACATTACTGACGAGGTGCATCACGTGACTGTAGCGTTCAACTGTCAGAAATTCGTTAACTTTTACCGAACCCCATTCACACACCCTCCCGATATCGTTGCGCTCTAAGTCAACTAACATAATATGTTCGGCTCTTTCTTTGATATTCTCTATTAATTCCTGTGCTAAATGCTCATCTTGAATGCAGGTTAAACCTCGCGGTCTCGTTCCCGCGATCGGTCTAGTATCCACTTGTTTTCCTAATAATTGAACGAGTCTTTCCGGCGAACAACTAACTATCGCCCCCCACGGAGTTTGCCAATAACTGGCAAAAGGCGAAGGATTGATCCGTTGCAAAGCGCGGTAAATTGACCAACTACTGCAATCTGTACGGGTTTCAAACCGCAAAGATAAATTAGCCTGAAAAATATCGCCCGCATGAATATAATTCTGAGCTTTTCGCACTATTTCTTTATACTCACTCTTAGATAATTGGAAAATAGGAGAAGGGGAATTTTGTTGATAATTTTCCGGGGAATTATTGGGGATTATTTCTGGCTGGGTTTGCTCTAATTGATGTTGCATAACATCGAGGTGAGAAGGTTGACTCGCAGCCAACCATAGAATTTGCGTTTGACTGTCTAAAACCGCAAAAGATTCTGGTTCGTACCAACAGCTAACCGGAAAAGGAAGCGGATCGGTATTGAGTTGGGGCAGGTGTTCGATTTCCCATGCTAAATCATAACCTAGCCATCCCAACCAACCCCCAGTAAAAGGAATCTCCGGCGGTACATTCACTGCTAAATTTTGCTTTTGAGAGTCCAAAAGAGCGCGCAAAAAAGGTAAAATTTCACCGACTGCCGGTGTCCATAGCTGAGATTGACCGTCAATTATCCGGGGAGAACCTGCACAAATAGAATATCGCGCCAATTTAGTAGAAGATGTAACTGGACTTTCTAGCAGAACAGCCATATCGCGGGGGAAACAATCCGATATTGAGCTTGCACTGCCGGCAGTTTTAGCGAGAAATAAAATTTGAAAAATCTCAGATCCGCTGCGCTGATTTAGGGGAAGCTTTCGCCAATGCCAAGGTTGTATTTGTTTCATAATAGATTGCACTACGGTTAACACTTTCAGGACTTACGCAATGAGTCAATTTTGGCACTATCTGTAGTAGTAAACTGCACAGTTAGTACCTGCTAAAATCGATTGAAAGCGTTATCTCAGCCATTACTGACAACTTGCCAAACATCTCGGCTTGCTTCTTTTTTGAGACGTATCCAACCCCTAACGGAGTTAATGAGAAATAGAGTTTTGGTACTGCGCAAATCATCCAAGGTAATTAACTCTTCTCTGATTTTTCCCTCCTCTAAAAGTTGAGCACGAAACGTCCCCGGTAATAAACCGCACTTGACGGGAGGTGTGATTAAACCTGCGGGTGTATCGATCGCGATATTGGCGATCGTGGATTCGGTGATAACTCCATCTTGATTCCACAGAAAGACATCCTGATATTCGGGCTGCGACTCCAAAGCCATTGTATAAGGCAATCGGTAAGTTGTCTTGTGGTAAAGAAATTGGTTTTGAGAATCGATCGGTTTGCGGGCAATTCCCACAGATGCACCGATTTTTAAGATACCGCTATCTAGTGTCTGAGCCTGTAATGTTATGTTTCCCTCACAAGATATTGTTAAGCGTATTTTTTGTTTGACTGACCCGCAAGTCATACTTAATGCTTGTAAAGCTTTGCTTGCTTCTGTTAGCGATAGAGGGAAATTAAAATAATCAGCCGATCTCTCTAATCTTTTCAGATGTCTGTCTAGCAAAAAATAGCCTTTTTTGGGTTCCCATAAAAGTGATTCTAGCAATTCAAACTTTGAATGTTGTTTAATCATATTTATCAATATAATGTAATTTAGTTAAATTGACAAGTTTTCAACCAGCGAAGCGGTCTGTTTGTGTAATTATATAGGAAGTTTACTTGAATTTATATTGCCTAAATCCTTTATATTTCTATGGCGCCTTGCCATCGGGCTGTTAATATTAACCTTAGTGCTCGCACCTCTAGCCCTCAACTACTACGTCAGGCTAGTTACAAGCAACTACCTGCGCACCGATTTAGCCGAGGTTCCCGCCGAACCAATTGCCATTGTTTTCGGTGCGGGAGTTTGGTTCGGTGGCACTCCAACGCCAATATTAGCCGATCGAGTCCAAGCTGCGATCGATCTCTACAAAGCCGAGGGAGTTAGCCAACTTTTGATAACGGCAGACAACAGCAGCAAAGACTACAGCGAGGTGAAAGCAATGCAGGAATACGCAGAAGCACAAGGCATAGCAGCTAAGATCTCACCCTAAATGGAAATGGGAAAGCCTGTACTATAAAAAGCACAGGCGAGGGATAAGGAATTGGATCTTAAAACTTAAAGATTCACGGTACTCTGGCAGCATAACCAATCTTTATTACCAATAACCAATAACAAATAACCCAAAAATTTACTTGCGTTTAGAAAGTCCTGCCAGCGACCAAGTTAGACTCACCATCATCAAGCGTCCTAGAGCCTTCAAACCATCTTCACCGTTATTTTCAAATGCTTGAAACTCTGTTTGAGAATTATCATTTTCCGACAATTCTTGAGTAGCTGCTGCTAGTGTTTCCAACTCCGCTCGATCGCAAGAAGATATCTCAAGGTTGACTTGTGAATGCTGATTTTCTTTTTCTATCATTTTATGAGTCACCTCCTTGAGTTATTGCATACATAACTCATACTACAAATATAAACTGTTTGTTTCCGGCATTTGGCTATCGAAGTTTTCCTACCTGACGATCGCCATCAGCAAGTGATGTGATATCCATCACTTAATTGTTATTTTTACTTACTAGCAATATTTTGATTAATCTGCTACAGTTAAGGCCTAACAATCAATTTCACGCTCAGTGACCTTGAGTTGAAAGTAAGCATCGGAAAACTCAGAATAAACTCAGAAAATTAAGGTGTAGATTTGATGGGAATTTATCTCGATACTGCAATAGTAGCAGAAGCAAAAGAGGCGAGCAAGTTCGGCTGGCTTTCGGGTATTACTACTAATCCAACCCTCCTGGCCAAAAGCGATTTATCTCCAGATGTGACTCTCAAACAACTGGCGAAACTTATTCCTGGGGAAGTATATTATCAGCTAACTGCATCTGATTTTGATGGCATGATAGCAGAAGGAAAAGCGGCTTTTGAATTAATTGGACAGCAAACAGTGTTGAAAGTTCCGGCAACGGCGGCTGGTTTTCAAGCAGTAGCGCATTTGTCAGGGGAAATTCCTTGCGCGGTGACGGCTATATACAGCGCCGCGCAGGCTGCGGTCTCGGCGGAAGCTGGGGCAAAATATGCGATCGCCTATGTGAATCGCGCCACCAGATTGTTGGGAGACGGTTTTGCCTTAGTGCAAGATATGGCAAATGTGTTGCACAAAACTAATACTGAAATTTTGGCAGCTAGCATTAAATCGCCGGAAGAAGCGGTGAAGACTTTATTAGCTGGAGCACATCATTTGACATTGCCTTTTGACCTGTTGCAGGCGATCGCAGTTCACGAACTTTCGCAGCAAACAGTTGATGAATTTGCGAAAAATGGGCGGGGAATTTTGGGATAATACCAAATTTATGTAAAACTTGAAAATTACGAATTGGTAATGGGTAATTGGTCTGGGTTGTCAATAATATCAAATCCGCTAGCATCGGAAGAGTTCATCCCTCTGTTCTGGAGACTCTGCGTTCTATGGTTCAAGAGCGGTTTAATCATTCCCATGCAACCGGAAGTGATAGGACTACTGAGGCCAGTAAAAAAAACAATGCAACTGTAGGCCCGCGAGCCACACCCATACAAAATCAGTCATTACCAATTCTCAAATCTCAAATCTCAAACAGTAGGACTATGGCATTCGCCAAATCTTAATAGTACGATCGGGACTGCCGCTCACAAAAGTCTTGCTATCTCTAGCAATAGCAACAGAACTCACAAACTGACTGTGACCAGAAAGAGTGCTTCTTTCTTTTCCCGTCTTCAAATCCCAAACTATAATATCTCCGCCCCCGCCGATCAAACTGCGGCTGTCCGGGCTAAAGGCGATCGTCCTCACCCAGCTCGAATGCCCTTTAAAAGTGCGGGTGCGCTTCCCGTCTTGCACGTTCGACAAACGGATCGTATTGTCGGTGCTAGCACTAGCCACAATTTGCCCGTTGGGGCTAAAAGCCACAGCATTAACAGGGCCGCCGTGACCTGTGATAATTCTTCTGACTTCTCCGGTGCCGAGGTTCCACAAACGCACAGTCTTATCCTGGCTGCCGCTAGCGAGAGTTTTACCGTCCCGGCTCAAAGCGATCGCGTTTACTCCTCCGGCGTGACCGCTCAAAGTCCGCAACCTGTGACCGGTTTTGACATTCCACAAGCGAACAGTTTTGTCGTCGCTGCAGCTAGCGAGAGTTTGACCGTCGCTGCTAAAAGCGACCGCGTTGACGGCGGCTTTATGAGCGGGAATGGTCCGCACCCGTCGTCCCGTCTTCAAATCCCACAAAATCACATTATTGTCGTCACCGCCGCTGGCCAAAATCGAGCTGTCCGGGCTCACGGCCACCGTCTTGACCGATTTTTTAGAATGCACCGAATTGAGAGTCCGCACCAAGCGTCCCGTCCTCGCATTCCAAATTCTAATCGTCCCAAAGCTGGCGCTGACCAAAGTTTGACCGTCCGGCGACAGGGCGATGGCATTTACACTCCCGACATTATCCAAACTTCTTTGCAAAAACTGACTGCTAGGCAAACTAGAAAGCAGCCACACCGGGTTTGCCGGAAACACCCCGTAACGCAGCGAACCGTAAATTTGAGACCCGCCAATACCCAGCATCAAAACCGCAGTGCCCGCCAGCAACTTCTTTTTCCAATCAACAACCTCTTTCTCGGTCTTGTTCAATCTCGAATTGAGAGGTCTGAGGCGGTTCATGGAACTCTGCTTCGTAGCCGCAGCCCCTCCGGAAGTTGCGCGAATTTTAGTTTGCCCCGTCGTCGGCAACTGAGTCGGCAACTGAGTTTCTGCACCGTCGAGATTAATTTCCTCCAAGCACTGCAAAACCATCTGCGGACTTTGAGGTCGATTTCCCGGAAAAGGTGCCATCAGGTAATCGATCACATTAGCCAACTCGTCGGAAACCTGAGGAGCTCCTTTGCGCCACATTAATCTTCCCGTGCGCGGGTTCTCTGGAAACGCAGTCGGCGGCTTCCCAGTCAGCAAATAAACAAAAGTGCGCCCCAAAGCAAAAAAATCCGACTGCGGAACAGCCTTCCCATTAGTTTGTTCCGGCGGCGTGTAGCCGGGGGAAACAATACCAGTCACATTTTGCCCCTGGCCCACCTTCGCGAAATAAGTCCCCGACACTTCCCTAGCAGTCCCGAAGTCTATCAGCACTAACTGCCCGTTCGGCTTGCACATAATATTGTGCGGCTTGATATCCCGATGAAAATAGTTGAGTCGGTGAACTTGGTCTAAAATTTCCGACAGTTGCTTGAGCCAGTTGAGAGCTTGTTCTTGACTGATTGGGCGGCCTCGATGTTTGAGCCAGTCTTGCAAATTGGCACCAGCAATTTTCTCCATCACCAGACAGTGAAAAGACTCTGTGGTGTGAGCTGGCGAAAATGTAAAATAACCGTCGCGATCGACTTTTGGAATACCTGGGTGTCTCAGCCTGACTAATACGTCGGCTTCTTGCTTAAAAAGTTCTACAGCTTTGGGATGTTCTTTGAGCAGGACTTTGAGCACTTTTCGGGAGCCGTTGTCGTCCACTTCAAAGGTTCTGCCAAAGCCACCGCCTCCGAGAGGCGCGACTAGCCGATATCTACCTTGCAACAAAAGTTCAGACCCGCAGTGGATACACGCGGATTTGCCAGAGTTGGCTGGATCGGAGGGATTCGGGCATTTGGGATTGAGGCAATAACTCACAGAAGCCACATAACCCTGACTGAGGTTGCTCTATCAAATTTTACTTTGACACTCTCAGCACTCTTGGTGACTGAGATTCTTGGTTCAGCGAAGTCACTTGCCTTGACAGGATTACTCGAGCCAAAGTAGAGGTGTCTTCTCCTCAAGCGTGAATTCCGGTATGCCCTACCGTACTTGATTAGTCCTCTTGAGATAGTTAGGTTTTGATTCAAATAGGAGTTTTCCTAGACGGCAACACGGTTAGGTGTGACTGCGTACTCAAAAAAAATAAGAGTACGAGTTTTTATGTTGTCTAGTTATACTCACTTTTCAACTTATGACGATCGTAGCACACCTAGTACAAGACTCATGAGCACTCTTGATTGAAATCTTTCAGTGTTGCTCAAGTCAAGCGGACTAAAGTCTCCCTGGTTTTCCCCATCTCGTCTGTTTCTATAACTTGGGGCGATCGAATCTAACATCGGGTTGAAGATCGAGGTTCTGTTATTTGTCCCAGCCGATCGATCGAGGTCAAAAACCCCTCATGACAGCAGATGGTTCACAAAAAAATCAGAACTAATAACTGAGATCTGCCAGATTTCAATTGTACGATCGCCACGACAACTCTCGAAGCAACAGAGAAAGAGCGGGAGTGTGGGGGACGGGGAGTGTGGGAATCTGGGAGTGTGGCAAAGTTGAAAACATCTGCCTTCTGCCTTCTTCCCTCAACATCCATCCCTTAAATCGGTTAAATCTCGTAAACTGTTTCGTTGCCGAACTTCCTTCAGCACAAGAAAGCTTGTTAAATAAGTCCCTCAATTACCGGATGGAAGTAGAAAGCCAGCCCCAAAACCGTATAAGCTGCCAACAGCAAAGTACCTTCTAGCCAGTTAGAGTTGCCGTCCGAACTGATAGAATTGGCGATCAGCACCGACACCGCAACCGCTACAAGTTCAAACGGGTTGAAGTTCAAGTCCATCGGTTTGCCCAAGACAAAACCTGCCAAAACCAACACCGGGGCAACAAACAAAGCAATCTGCAAACTCGAACCCATTGCTACAGAAACCGATAAATCCATTTTATTTTTCATCGCCACCGTCACCGCCGTCGTATGTTCGGCCGCATTGCCAATAATCGGCACTAAAATCACCCCGGTAAACAGTGATGTCAGCCCCAAACGCGCCGTCGCTTCTTCTAGACTACCCACCAGCAGTTCCGACTCGACAGCTACCATCACAGTACAAGCCAATAGGACCGCAATCCACAGCGGCAGATTTACTTTGTGATCGGGGCTGTCTGGTGCTAAGTTACTTTCGGCTAATTCTTCAAGCATATCTATTTCTGCCACCCCTGCCTCGTACAGATAACTGTGGGTTTTCATCGAAAACAGCAGCGTCAGCACGTAGACGACAATCAGGACTACAGCAACAGCGCTAGAGAGGTTCTGCATAGTTTGGGGAGGGATGCCAATAGAGGTGGCATTAACTGCCGTCGGCACCAAAATGGCAATCACAGCTAAGTTCATCGCTGAAGCATTCAACCGGGCGACAGTCGGCTGAAAATCTTGTTCTTTGTAGCGCAAGCCGCCCAGCAGCATCGCAAATCCCATCACCAACAGCAGGTTGCTCATAATTGAACCGGTGAGGCTGGCCTTGACAACATCTATTAGTCCGGCGTTGAGGGCGACGATGCCGATAATTAGTTCCGTGGCATTTCCGAAGGTAGCGTTCAGCAAACCCCCCAAATTGGCACCGAGGACGACGGCGATTTCTTCGGTGGCCGTGCCCATCCAGGCCGCTAGAGGGACGATGGCTAAAGCCGAGGTGATGAAGATTGTGGAGGATTCCCAGCCGAGAAAGTGTCCGGCGATGGAAACTGGGATAAATAACAGCAGGCTGGAAATAATTGTATTTGTGTTTAGCATTTAGATTCTCAAAAGCTGCCAACCGTCAATCATAGCCTGCCACAAAGTTTAATAAACGGGAAGGGTTGGGGATTTGGGTGTTCGCTTAAAGTTGGGAGTGGGCGATCCTCTTCGAGGGCTTTCCTTCGGATCGCGAAAGCTAACGCTAACGGGCGATCGCTGGATTGCCGCTTTCACAGATGTGACAAACTGCGAGAGCGATTTGTTTAGCCGATCGGTTCAATCGATTTTCCTATTCTACCCGCTCGATCGCATCAGGTTCCGCATTGTCTTGATAGCAAAGTTGACTATTTCTGGGCGATCGTTTTTTCAGATGTTCGTCTAGTGATATAATTTTTAAATATTGCGATTCTGCAAGTATAGCTATACATAATACTTAGGACTGCTTCAGCCATGCCTCTACAAGAAGAGATTGACAGAACAAGGCAAGACATTCGGACAGATAGCTACTCAATGTCTATTGGCGAGTGGATCAGTCTTTATGAGAATAATGAAATCGATATTCACCCAGATTTTCAAAGGTTTTTTCGTTGGTCGGATTCTCAAAAATCTACTTTTATAGAATCAATTCTTTTAGGTATACCGATTCCACCAATTTTTGTCTGTCAAAGAGATGATGGGATTTGGGATGTGATCGATGGTTTGCAGAGACTCTCAACCATATATGAATTTATAGGTATTTTGAAACCCGACAATCAAGAGCAAGATACATTTTCTGCTGTCGCCTTACAAGAAACAACTTACTTACCTTCCTTAAAAGGGAAAAAATGGAACGATCCTGACGATAAAGATAACTCTTTAACTCAGGCGCAGCGTTTATTCATAAAAAGAACCAAAATGTCCGTCAATATTGTTGCAAAAGAAAGTGATGAAATGATTAAATATGAGTTATTTCAGCGGCTGAATACAGGAGGATCGATTGCTACACCGCAAGAAGTAAGAAATAGCATTCTTTTAATGTTGAATAAAAATTTATATGATTTAATACGTTCACTTGCCGATCGCCAGTCATTTAAAAGCTGCATTGCTTTGAGCGAGCGCCTCGAGGAAGAACAGTATGATATGGAATTAGTATTGCGTTTTATTCTTTTCTTCGATCGAGATGATGCCAGTATTCAAACGCTGGGCGGTGATGTTAGCGAGTTCTTAACGGCTAGAATGCGTGAAATGGCTATTAAAAAAGATTTGGATAGCCGCCACATAGAGACAGCGTTTGATGTGACATTCAATATGCTTAATAAAGCTATGGGAGAGGACAGCTTCAAGCGATATAACTCGGAGAATGATAAATTCCTGGGAGGGTTTCTATTATCTGCATATGAGGTGGTAGCACTAGGAATTGGATACAACTATCAAAATCCAATTCCAACAGACCAAATACCTAATCGTATAAAAAATATTTGGTCACATCCAACTTATAAACAATGGTCGGGAGCAGGAAAGAATGCAGCAAGACGCTTACCCTATCTTATTCCGCTTGGTAGAAAGGAATTTTCCCCTTCATGAGCATCCGAACAGAGGAACAATTAAGCCATAAATTGGCAACGGATCTTACTTGGCGAAAGAAGGAACTGTCAGAAATGAAATCTTTGATAGAAGCGAAAAATGTTACTGACCAAAGACATAAAGCATTACTTCGGAGTGGAGTATGTATTCTCTATTCCCATTGGGAAGGTTTTGTCAAGTTAGCAGCCAACTCTTATCTAGAATATATTATCTCAAAAAAGCTTACGTATCAGGAGCTTTCTAGTAATTTTTTAGCTTTGGCTATGAAAGAAAAACTTAAGGAGGCAAAACAGACAAATAAGCCATCATTGTATATACCTATTTGTGACTTCTTTATTTCCGAATTAAATCAGAGATGTCTCCTGCCTAAAGATGTAATATCTACTGGATCGAATTTATCTTCTGAGATTTTAAAAGAAATAACTTATATTCTCGGAATTGACTTTTCAATATACTCTACTAAATCGGTATTAATTGATACCAAGCTTTTAAAGACAAGGAACGAAATTGCCCACGGTGAGTATTCGGTGTTTGATAGGGCTGAATATCTAGAGGTACACAAAGAAATTCTAGAAATGCTCGATATATTTTGTACCCAGATAGAAAATGCTGCTAGTCAGAAAAAATTTAGGCGGGATTCACCTTAGATAATGACAACACGAGCAAATAATTATCAGTCATGTCAAGAAAACTAGCTAGATTTTTTCAAAAAAGAAATCAATCTGAAAGCGGCAAAGTGGCAAGAATCTCATGAAATATATGATATTGGCAGTGGAAATTCTTGATGTTAAGCCTAATATGACTGTTGAATTTGAAACCTATTTCAAAACAGCTTCAGCTATTATTTATTTCATGCCCGGATAGATATCTCACTAGCTTCAACGCTGTATAGAAACCACAAATCGTTATATTCTGCTTGTGCGATGACACAGTTTGGAAGATCGTACTGTTGGATTTCGACATCTCTTAGGATGTAAATTAAGCTGGGGAATACATTAAAAAGCAATGGGGAATGGCAATGACGCAAGTTGTAATTGTGGGAGCGGGGCCAACTGGTGCGGCACTTGCCTTACTGCTGGTGAAACGAGGTATTGCCACAACGTTGGTTGAGGCGGCAAAAGATTCCTACCGAGTGTTTCGCGGTGAAGCGTTAATGCCCAGCGGATTGGATGCGATCGCACAAATGGGCTTATCCACTATGCTAGAAGGTGTTCCACACCGACAAATTGATGCCTGGGAGTTCGTGGTGGGCGATCGGCAACTATTTCGAGTTGATGAGCCAATGGGGTCAAATCGACCTTGTACGCTGGTATCGCAACCGCCTTTGCTAGAAACACTAATTTCAGAAGCTCAGTTGCATCCAGAATTTGAATTTATCCCAGGTGTTCCCGTAAAAGATTTACTGTACAGGGACGATCGCATTGCAGGTGTAAAGCTAGGAGATGGGCGAGAGATTCCTGCTGCACTTGTGATTGGTACAGATGGTAGAAACTCGGTTGTACGACAGCGTGCAGAATTAGAATTAGTAAAACAGCAGAATAGTATAGATGTTCTGTGGTTTAAACTTGCCGCTCATCCTCGGTTTGTGGCGGATAATGTATTTTATTCCATCCTGAATGGCGGTAGCGGATTCAGTGTCTTTCACGGGGCAGAATCAGGAAAACTTCATCTGGCTTGGGTGCTATCGGCAGATGACAAAACGGATCGGAAACACACAGATTGGGCAGAAACTTTCGCATCGCTATCTCCTGCGTGGATGGCAGAACATTTCCGCAACTGTGCCGATACGATCGAATCTCCGATGCGATTATCTGTTGTGGTTGGTCGCTGTCCGCGCTGGCATCGGCCAGGAATCATACTTTTGGGAGATGCGGCACATCCTATGTCTCCGGTTCGCGCTCAAGGAATTAACATGGCGTTACGCGATGTAATAGTTGCCGCCAATCACCTTGTACCTTTATTGAAAGCAGGGGCTAATTACGAGGATATTGACTTAGCATTATCGCGGATTCAGGCAGAACGCGAACCCGAAATTATTCGCGCCCAACAACTTCAAGCACAAGAAGCGTGGAAAGGCGAACAACTGCGAAACAATGGATTATTGCGTTTATTGATGATGCAAACGGCTCCGTTTTTGGGTGAAAAAATTAAACAATTTTGGGTAAAAGGACAGTATGAATTGCGCCAAGGAGTAACAAAGGTAAAATTGGTTGTGTGAAAACAGGAAATTCAAAATAAGGAGAAAATTGTATGCGATCGACAACTCTCAAAGGACCGATCGGCACTATTCACATCATCGAAGCCAGTCCCCCTGTCACCGCTGCGGAGTCGGAACCGCTGCCGGTGGTGTTCGTGCACGGTATGGCGGTTTCCGCGAGCATCTGGGAGGCGCAGCTTGCCCGTGTCGCCCGTACCCGACGCGCGATCGCCCTTGATATGCGGGGACACGGCGATTCGGCACCGCCGGAGGACGGCAACTATGCGCCCGCCTCCTGTGCAGCGGATGTTTTCGCGGTACTCGATGGGCTGGGACTCGATCGAGTGGCGATCGTCGGGCACAGTTTCGGTGCTTGTATTGCCCTCGCCACAGCAGCCACTGCACCGCACCGCATCGCGCAGTTGATTCTAGTAGACCCACCTGGAGATTTTACCAAGGTGCCTGCAGAGGTGCACGACGAACGTATCGTCCCCTACCAGAGGGCTCTGGAGACGGAGGATTGGCGGGCTGCTGTGGAAACTAGCTTCAACGAGGCGCTGACAGGAAGCACGGCCCAGACGCGCGATCGGGTTCTGGCTTGGTTGGCGGCGACTCCGCAGGATTGCCTGTCTGGAATGTCTCGCGGGATGTTTGCCTTTGAAGCAGTTGATAATCTCGATCGCTACCTAGCAGCCCCTGGAACACGGGCCCACGCAATTATTGCTCCCTCAAACACTTTTCCGTTCAGTCTCCACATCCTCCGTCCCACACTGACGACAACTACGCTACCCGATACTGGACACTGGCTGATGCTGGATGCGCCAGAGGCTTTTGCTAGGGAACTTGATATCTGTTTGGAAGGTGTTTAATATATAGCCTTTCTCAGTAACATGAGGTACCCGACGTGCATAGGGCATAGGGCATAGGGCATAGGGCATAGGGCATAGGGCATACCTCACTTTTTTCTGCGCTTTCTAGGGTTTGAATTGCCTCGCGGATGCGAGCTGCATAATCTCCGAGATTTTGCCGATTAGGTAGCAATATTTCTAATTCTTCTCGGACATTCACCTTTTCTCACCTCTCATTTGTCTAAATTATGAGCTGTGTCCCGCACAATATCCAGGATTGCGTCAATATCGGCACAGGTAGTGCGGAAGTTGACTGTGCAGGCGCGTAAGGCATACCGCCCACATATAGTTGTATTGGACAGGTAAGCTCTGCCTTTGCGCTGCACAGCAAACAAGATACGAGCATTCAGTCGATCGATCTCAGCGTTTACAGATGCACGTTCCGTTTCATCCCCTGATAGGAGTCTGGTAACTAGAAGAGGCGGTACGTAGCGAAAGCAGCAGATACTCAGCTCTACCGGCGCTAGCAGTTCAAAATCTTCTGCCATGCTGACGCGATCGCCCAAGTATTCTGCCAAAGTATTATTATTAGCGATCGCGGCACTGATACGTCGCACCCCGTAATAACGTAGCAGCATCCAAATTTTCAAGGCACGAAATCGCCGGGAAAGTTCTATGCCGTAATCCCAAAAAGCAAAAGATTCAGCCTCTGTCTCCTCATGTAGTTGAAGAAATTCCCCAACACCGAATGATAGAGCCGTGCGAACTTCAGCAGCATTGCGGAACAAAAGGCAACCGCAATCAACCGGCGTGTAGAGCCATTTGTGCGGGTCGAGAGAAACCGAATCAGCTAACTCAATTCCAGCAAAAAGATGGCGTTTGCGAGGATCTAATGCAGCGAAGGCTCCATAAGCGCCGTCAACGTGAAGCCACAACTGATATTCCTCAGCAACCCGCGCAATTTCTGCAAGGGGATCGACAGCACCCGTCGCAGTTGTTCCCGCGTTAGCTACGATACAAAACGGTCTGAATCCGTTACTCAAGTCAGCTTCTATCCGCTGGCGCAAACTCGATACCTCTAGGCGAAACTTCGCATCAGATTTAACGATGCGGACGCAATCGCGCCCTAATCCGAGTACGTCCGCTGCTTTGGGGATTGAAAAGTGAACGCGATCGGACGCATAGATAGTCATCGGCGCTCCAGTGTTCCACAATCCTTTTTCTGAAACTTTTTCGGGTGACTTGACTCGGTGCGCGATCAGCAACGCATTTAAGTTAGCCATCGAACTGCCACTGGTCAATAAACCTTGCGCGTTTTCCCCATAACCAACGAGCAACCCCAGCCAGCGCACCACGAGCTTTTCTAGTTCCGTCGCCGCCGGAGCACTGCGCCAGGAATTGACATTCGGGTTAAGCGTGGATGCGATCGCGTCTGCAAACGCTCCTACGGGTGTGGAAACTGAACCAATATAACCTAAAAAACGCGGATGACCCGTGTGGCGGGTGGCAGAGATCAGCGATCGGCAATCTTTCATTAATTGCTCTATTGATTCGCCTTCAATGGGTAGCTCGGAAGATAACTCATCCGCAAATTTGGAGGCGGCTGTATGTTGAAACAAGGGAATTTCGGCGATGTGTCCGAAGTAGTCCGCGATCAGCGCAACGGACTCCGTTACCAGTTCGTGCATCGCATCGTCTGTGAGATCCAATGATGGAGGATTGCTATCTTGTGTTTCCCCATTTCTACGATCGGAATTGCTCATTTCATCATCGGCTCCAACCACCATTGTTTAAACTCCCATATCGTTCAATCAGACGAAGCATCAAATAACCCTTCACCTCGTTCGAGCTGCGATCGCAAATGATTTGTTATTAAATCCGGATCGCGATTCTTTGCCACATTCAGTTGGCGATCGTAGTAGGTGAAGATGAGGTGAATTCGAGTGCTATCTCCATCATTAGCAGCACTGTGCATAGCCATATTATTCATTTCGTAAGCCTGTCCTACCTTGAAGTGATAGGTTCTATCACCTACGAAAATTTTGACATGAGGATTCGTCTCGATCGGAACGTGAATCTTGAGAGGATATACAGACTCGACAACATTGTCTTGATGAGTGCCAATCTTACATCCAGCACTAAGTTTGGCTAACATAACTTTGCCGATTGTATTTTCTAAGTATCCGTAGGGTTCCACGATTGCCCTCATAATTGGTTCCAATTTGTGCTTCCACTCTTCCCAAATTGCATACTCAACTATATCGGGAAAAGTCTCACGATAATCTGTTACAAATTTGAAAACAATATGCTGGGTTGTGTGGCTAAAAACTCCAAAGCAATTTGGTTTAAGACGATCGTACTTGTCCCAGCATTCTTGGCTCAAGTTGAGAATATCTTCTTGAATTGAGGAAATATCTACTGCTCCGAGTTCTTTAACTGTCTTTGTTTTATTAGGATTCTCTACAATTTCTATCATTGAAATGTCCTGCAACTTGCTCGATTGAGAATTCTGTTATCTTCCGAATTTGTGGCTGTTTGCCTGTCTTCCATTATTTGTCGTAGGGGAATTCAATCTACGCCATTTTTTACCCAGTTAGCACAGGCAATGCCTAATTTTTCAGAAATTATGTCATCGTAGCGATCGAGCTGTTGCTGCGTTAGCAAATTTTTCCACCGTCCATTGATGCCTTTGTAAATGAATCGATGCTTTTCAAAATCTCGATGTTCAAATTTTTCTGAATTCTCTCGCATATACTCTAGAGAGGATTTGTGTAAGATTGTCTCTTGGAGAGCGCCATCAGCTTCGATATCTAAAAAGTTTGCGATTTTCTCAACCATACGAGGTTTATTGTCAATTAAATCGGCATAATGAACTAGCAAGACATTTGGAAGATATCTAGCCTGCCACCAACTATTAATAAATTCAAAAAAATCCCAGTAGGGCTTGCCACTTTCTAGCCATTCCTCCCAAAACTCTGCAAAATTTCGTGAAGTGTTACAAAGTTTAATCGGAGATGTAAGATAGGCTTCAGGAGTAAGCGCATGAACGTGATTGAAAAGAGAGGCTGCAACATCTCTGCCGTCTCTTACCAGAAAAATATATTTCCATGTGGAATCATAGGGCAGAGCATTAAAAGGCAAGTGAGTTTTGAAAAATCTTCTATCTGGCAACTTTTCTATTAGCTCAATCTTCTCGTCGAGGGGTTCGCCTGTATCTTCTACCCAGGGGCTTAAGTCATGGAGATGTTCAACGTTATCATGACCGTTAACCAAAAGATTAACAATTTGCTGAGTTAAAGTTGTCCCTGATTTGTAACAAGAAGCAATGATGATATCGTCCGGTCGAGCTCTTATGCAATCCCATATCGTCGAATCGCGCAAGTAATCTTTAACTATAACTCTTTCTTTCAGTGGAAATGAAGGAATGGCTAAGGTTTTGTTTTTCATCCGAGAAGTACAATCATTATTTTTGAGTTGCTCTAAGGGATTACTTTATTATTATACGCCTTTACTACCGTAAAGAATCCCTGTTGGCGATAATCTTTACAAAGAGCTTCTGCATAAGGACGAGTTTGGAAAATTCCAACAATATAAGCGCAACTTCCTAACATATATTCCTCTTGAGAGTTGGGTATGAGAGCCAAAAGTCTTTTGTGCTGTTGTCTGTCTGGATGAATAATTATTTGGTACGAAAGCGTTTCTTCTTTACCAGCATAGCTTTTAAGTAGGCTAGATACTTCCGCCGCTACCAATTCCTCTTCCTCAGTAACCTGCTCGTCTACCCTAATTAATGCCTGTAATGCGTCGCTAAGGCTGAGAGCTTGTTCTTTTGGTGGATTGAGGGCTATGTAACCCATCACTTCCGAGTAAACTTTCTGAAGTTTTTCAATCCCTTTTTCTGGAGGGGGTTCGGTGAAAAGATATTCAGGATCGATATCCCAAGTCTCAGCAAACATTTGAATATATTGCCGTTCTTTATCGTCTAGTACATCATCGAGCCATGCTAAACGATATAAAATGTTTAGTAATTCTTTTTTTCCTGATGGCTGATTCAGAGCTTTTATTAAGTTAGCCGACTCACTTGCCTCTTGTTTAAAAGCGTTTGTTAATTTTTGCCAGCCCCCCCGATAATGAGGGTCTTTCACCCAAAAACCAATACCGACTAGAAAGTAGAAACTATAGGCAGTCAGCCTAAATAAGTTTTCTAATGCTATATTAAAATCTTTATGAAAACAGTAATAAATGAAAAAGGGTAGGCTAGTGGAAACAGCCACTAGCTGAGCAAATACAGAGGTGCTTTCTGCTACTATAGGATCGTGCTTACGGCTCCAAAGTTTCTTGATATTTAAGTAAATAACGACAGCAGTAAGTGCTACTGATATGATAAGTATTCCTTTCAAAATAGACTGCAATTGTTCCATTATATTTTTATTACTTACATAATTAATCAGTGTAAAAATTAGTTTACCTGGTCGTTTAGCTCTTGATATTTGTACAGGTGTACTACCGTAAAGAATCCTCGTTTGCGATAATTGTCACAGAAAGCTTCTGCCCAGGTTTTGGTGTGAAAAATGGCAATCAAAAAGGCTCTGGTTCCTAATATATATTCCTCTCGAGCATCTGGCACAATATTCAATAGCTTATCCTGCTCTTCTCGATCGGTAGGATGAATAATTATTCCGTATAAATCCGTTTCTCCTTCCTCAGCGTAGTTATTGAGAATGGTACATATTTCCGCTTCTATTAATTGTTCTTCTTTTGTTATGTGAGTGTCTATCCTAATTAAGGTTTGCAAAACATCCTTGAAGCTAAGAGCCTGTTCTTGTGAAGGCTTCAGAGCTAAGTAAGCCATTACTTCCGAACGGACTTTATTAAATTTTTCAATTCCCTTTTCTGGAGGGGGAGCGGTGAAAACAGCTTTAGCATCAATTCCCCAAGCCTCAGCAAATATCTCGATGTATTGCCGTTCTTTATCGTCTAGTACATCGTCTATCCACGCTACACGGTGTAAAATCTTCAACAGCTCTCTTTTTTGCAATGACTCGTTTAGAGCTTGAACTAAGTTCATTGACTCATTTGCTTCTTGTTTCAAAGCTTTTATTAATTTTTGCCAAACTCCCTCATGGCGGGAGTCTTTTACCCAAAAACCAATAGCTGCTACAAAGAGAAAACCAAAGAGGATGAGCTTAAAAAAGCTAGTCATAGTCACCCGCCAATTACTTTGGAGAGCATAATAAATTAAAAAAGGTAAAGTGGCGCCAATATTGATAGTCATTGCCACTACCGACAAGCTTTCTGCTACAACAATTTCATGCTTGTGGCTCCACATTTTGTTGATAGTTAAGTAAACCAAGATGGCAGTAGTTCCCACTGAGATGGAGAGTATAAACTTGAAAATTGATTCAAAAAATTCCATAAATTTTCAAGCTCAATGGTGCTGATGGCATCGCTTGATACTGCTATAGTAACAGAATTATAACTAAAGTTTTTCCTAAATTTCCGATCGCCTGTTTTTTAGTATTTGCTTTTAGTCAGAGGCGATCGCCCCTTGCCCCAATGTGGAGGAAGGCGAACGAGTCAGGCTTTTGATGAGGCTTAACGAGTGAGCCCCCCTTAATAGACTTGACACAGATTAACTCCGACAAGACTGCTCCAACCCTCAATCTCTCCACCCTTATGAAAATTGGAGTCCTGCCGGCAGAAGGTTTGTTGATGACGAATTGGTGATGGTGAGCAATTAGTGGCCCTAATCTTCTAACTGCTTCTGCGGCGATGGATGAATTTCTAATATCCCCCGCCCTATCCTCTCCAATAGATCGGATCGAGATAAGTTCATGGATTGAGCAATCGCATCGAGTCCATCTGACATCACCCAAATTCGATCGCCCAAAGGGGCAGGTGCAGTTGAGTCCGATAGACCGGAAGCGCGGTAGAGAATCGGTCAACAGTAGGCAAAGCGCCTGCTGTTGACCGAGCGCCCAGGCGTTAAAATTATCTCCACAACCGCCAAGATTTATCGCCAAATTTTTAAATTTTCCGGCGAAAACTTGCTATTTAATGAATAAGACTTTAAGATCCAGCAATGTAAATCAAAATCTCAATGAGCAGCCCTGCAAGCACTAACCCGAAATGGGTCGCAAGTGCCAAAAAGCAGCAAAAGCTACCTTTTTTAAGTCTTTCAACAGCAAAGCATTGGCAGAAAAACCCAGGGATCGACGGTTGGCATCTTGGAACGAATGCTTTGCTCGCAATACTACAAATGTATCAAAACTTATCTGCCAAAATTTAGCCCTAACAGATGCCTCGCTGCAACTCTTGCTGCGTAAGGTTTCAGTTTCTAATTAGGCTGGTTTTATTGTCTTTAACTACTTGAGGATTCGATCGCATGATTTCGATTTCTACTACTCAATCCGATGTGCTACCTTTGCCTTCGCCAACCGTAACGGCGCCTCCGCCTCCTGTGCAGCGGATGTTTTCGCGGTACTCGACGGGCTGGGACTCGATCGAGTGGCGATCGTCGGGCACAGTTTCGGTGCTTGTATTGCCCTCGCCACAGCAGCCACTGCACCGCACCGCATCGCGCAGTTGATTCTGGCAGACGCACCTGGAGATTTTACCAAGGTGCCTGCAGAGGTGCACGACGAACGTATCGTCCCCTACCAGAGGGCTCTGGAGACGGAGGATTGGCGGGCTGCTGTGGAAACTAGCTTCAACGAGGCGCTGACAGGAAGCACGGCCCAGACGCGCGATCGGGTTCTGGCTTGGTTGGCGGCGACTCCACAGGATTGCCTGTCTGGAATGTCTCGCGGGATGTTTGCCTTTGAAGCAGTTGATAATCTCGATCGCTACCTAGCAGCCCCTGGAACACGGGCCCACGCTATTATTGCTCCCTCAAACACTTTTCCGTTCAGCCTCCACATCCTCCGTCCCACGCTGACGACAACTACGCTACCCGATACCGGACACTGGCTGATGCTGGATGCGCCAGAGGCTTTTGCTAGGGAACTTGATATCTGTTTGGGAAAAGAATCGATATGAATGACTCCTCCCTAAGTAGCTACAAACAGCAAATTCTTAATGACTTTAACCACCGTCAAAACTACGAGACCGAGCTTCATGTACGGGCTGCCAACCGATTAGTAGAGTTTGCAAAAATACAACCCGGTCAGCAAGTTTTAGATGTCGCTACTGGAACAGGTTTAGCGGCGATTGCTGCGGCTTTTGCTGTTGGTTCCACCGGTCGTGTTTTGGGAACTGACTTTGCTTCGGGAATGCTGCTGCAAGCCGAGCATAAAGTCGCTGTTTCGGGACTGACGAATATCAGGTTTGAGCAAGTGGATGCAGACGAGCAAGAGTTCCATGAAAGCCAATTTGATGTTATTTTGTGTTCGTCGGCGATCGTCTACTTCACAGATATTCCGACATCGCTGCGTCGATGGCACAATGCTCTGAAACCAAGAGGGTTACTTGCATTTTCCTGTCTGGCAGAAACCTCCCCTACCGCGTCTGTCTTGTTTCGGAAAGTATTACAAAGATACGGTATAGCTATCCCGAATCCCAATGAGTTACTGGGAACGCCGCAGAGGTGTTGCCAAATGCTTGACAATATCGGGTTTGAAGACATCGAAATCACGACTGAGCAATTTGGCTTCTACTTGCAAGATGTGGAAGCTGCGTGGACTGGCAATGCCAAGAGTGCATTCGGGCTTCAAAATGTGAAATGGTCAGATGAACAGTGGCAGCAGTGCAAGCTGGAATATTTTACAGAAATAAATGAAGCTTCAACGGCAGCAGGTTATTGGAACGATATCACAATGTTCTTTGTCAGAGCCCATAAATCTGGTCAAGTCGATGCACTCCTTACTTAACCAATCTTTTTTCAAAGTATGCAGCATATTCACATCGCTAAAATTTCCGAGTTTGATGAGGGATTAATTATCCATTTAATTGAGGAAAGTCTGTCCCAAGGTTTTCAGTTTGTTGAAAGACTGGTTCGAGATTATCGTAATGGTTATAACTGCTTCGACAAGGTTGGTGAAGCTTTATTTATAGCGTCATCGCAGGAAAGAGCGATCGGAATTTGCGGCTTGAATGGAGATCCTTATTTCAACGATCTAAAAGTTGGACGATTGCGGCATTTGTATGTTGAGTCAGTTTGGCGGGGAAAGGGGGTGGGGCGTTTATTGGTCGATCGGCTGATTTACGAAGCCAGTCAGCATTATCAGTTATTGACGTTGCGAACAGATACGCCAGCAGCCGACAGGTTTTATCAAAAATTGGGATTCAAGACTCAGCGCAATTGGCAGCATACGACGCATCATTTACAATTGAGCGAGATAGACTGTGCGCGACTTTTAGTTTTACCGCAATTCATCGAGGGTTAAGTTGTGGGGGTTTTTGAGGATGAAGGCGTTGTTGTCTTTGATTAAGTCACCGGTACAGAGAATCGGTAAGCGTTCTTGATAAGCTTTAATCGCCAGGATATAATCTTTGTCTGCAAGTGAAGTTTGAATTTTCCGCAATTTGTCAGCAATGACGCCGATTAAGGTTATTTCGCCACTTAATTTGTCGGTGTTGGGAGTGTGAATTTGCATGACAATTCCCTGTAATGTCATCTTGGGGAGTGAGGTGATCAAGTCTGCTAATATTTCAATTTGAGAGCGATTTTCGACAATTTCTAGGGTTTCCATGACTTCGTACATCCGCAGAGCAAAACCGCTGACTTCTGGTTTTAAAGCTAACAAAATTTCGTAGTCTTCGCCTGCTTGATTCTTGCGAGTCCAGATCGATGATTTGTCTCCGTCTCGGCTTTGTTCGTGCCATCCGTGTTTTTGTAAATAAGCAGCGACTTGAGGCGGTTCTAAGGTTTTGAGAATATCGGGGTCGCGGACTGTTACTATCATAGGAGTTCTCCTGATTCAATGCGCTGCATGAGAGTTTTTAAAGCGTCTGTGTTGAAAATGTTTTGTATGGGTATTTGAACAGTGACAGTGTTTTGATTTTGGGTGGGCGGTAGCCCTCGCAATGAGACCCAGTAGCCACAATAGCGAAGGGAGAGTTCTTGTTGAGATTGGCGCAACCAATCCTCTTGGCTGTCGGGTACTAAAACGATAATCAGAATGCGGGGGACGAAAGGGTTTTCTAGCCTTAATTCTTCATAGTTTTTAACTTCTAGGGGATATCGGATAATTTCATTATCCAGTAATTTTCTGGAGGTGCATTTTATTTGGACATCTAGGCGAGGGCGGCGCGTTGATTGTGATGGCCCCAAACCTGTAATAATTACGTCAACTCCTTCTGCATCTAAGGGACGCGGGGCTATTTGGAATGAGTAGCTTGCCGCGGCTGTTACCGCATAGACATAAGCATAGCTAAATTCCTCTTTTTGGGTGTTTAGAACCACGCTTATTTTAACCTCGATAATTTTAAACAGGTCTTTACAAAATAGCTAATCATTCATTATCTGGTTCATTGATTACTGATGTATTGTCTGGCATAGACCCTGGACGAGAAACTATAACTACGTCAAAAATACCCGGCAATCTTTTGATTCCACTATGTAATAAGTCGTGTTCTTCTGTCCTGCGAGAGTCATCCCAGATAAAAGCAATCATTTGTTCGTGGGGGGAGCCTTGAGCTAGGTATAAAGACGTATCTTCGGCAATTTCTCCAATAATTTTTTGGGGCCTGTCTCTGCGATACCAGAACTTGATTTCAATAACCAATTTAAGCGAGGGGATTTCTAGGTCTACTCTTGGTTTTTTCTGCCCTACCGATCTAGTATATTCTTCTTCTCTGATATCGGGGAACACCGCAGCTAATAAAAAATATAGCAAATTTTGCACGTGATATTCATTTTCTATGTACCATTGCCGAGGTGTACCGCCCTTTGTGCGCGGCTTTTCTTCCCATGTCCAACGTCGAAGTCCCGCTGGAACTCGTCTTAATAATTCGCTAACATCTTCCAAGCTAAAGGAGCCTAAAGCAGATTGAGAAGAAATGAGCAACCCTTTTTCGTAATTTTCTTTAACTGCCTTCAACTTTGACAGATGAGTCTCTAAATTCGTTTTAAGATTCCCGTAGCCCGAGAATGCTTCAATTAATGAGGTTCGCTGACTGTTAGCTAATGGGATAACTTTCTCTAGAAGTAACTTGTAGTTAGTCTGCCACTTTTCCCAATCATAATCTCCATCCAAGACATATCTTTCAGGCGCTTGTCTAGATGCTTCACTGAAAATGCCATATCCAGCAGGTGAATACAATTCTCCGGGTATGACTTGTATTGCTTTGTACATAGCCTCTCCCTCAGCTATAAGTTCATTAAACTGAGCAAGGTTTCTCTTAAAATTGTCTGAAGTTAACATAATTAGGTTTCTGCTTCCATTAATTAATTTATTGATTTAAGGCAAATCCCACACTCAACTCTAGCAAAAAATCGCGGATGCGATCGATTAAAACTTTCTCTAATTCTCGCTATTGCGCTTCTTTGCCTAAAAAGTACGGCCCGCACTTGATATTGCACAATACGTTCCTTAAGTTCTCGCAAAAAATCATGATAATCTTCAGCAATTGACGAACTATCCGCCAGAACCCACCCTCTGCGGATTTTCCCGAATCATCGCCTCTAACTTCGCACTCTCGGCAAATTGCCTCTCCAACTTCGCCGTCAAATGCAGCATCTTCTCGTCCAAACTCTCCTCCTCCTCCAATGCCTCCGCCTCCGCCCTCACATACCTCTGAGGAGTTAAAATATAAAACTTACCGTTTTGCTTTTTTGTTGCATTTTGACTCCGCACCAGTGTTACATCTCTTCTGGAAAGTACATTTGCAGCAAATCTGCCCCGCCCGAACCCATCTGGCCTAACTTCTCCAGGACTTAGATAAAAAGCACCTAAAGTATGATGCGAAACTCTGCCATAACTCTTATTCTATAAATCGATCGGGCATTAAACCGATATCCACAATCGCCAAGATTTATTGCCAAAAATTAAATTTTCCGGCGAAAAGTTGCTATTTAATGAATAAGACTTTACAATCCAGCAAGGTAAATGAAACTCTCAATGAGCAGTGCTGCAAGCACGAACCCGAAATGGGTCGCAAGTGCCAAAAAGCAGCAAAAGCTACATTTTTTAACTCTTTCAACAGCAAAGCATTGGCAAACAAACCAGGGATCGACGGTTGGCATCTTGGAACGAATGCTTTGCTCGCAATACTACAAATGTATCAAAACTTATCTGCCAAAATTTAGCTCCAACTGATGCCTAGCCGAAACTCTTGCTGCGTAAGGTTTCAGTTTCTAATTAGGCTGGTTTTATTGTCTTTAACTACTTGAGGATTCGATCGCATGGTTTCGATTTCTACAACTCAATCCGATCTGCTACCAAAGTCTTCGCCAACCGCAACTGCTGCAACCCAAAGCAATGCGGCTGCTGCAACTGGGGTGTGCGTGACGGTTCACGGTCACTTTTACCAGCCGCCCCGGGAAAACCCTTACCTGGACGCGATCGAACGCCAAGCCAGCGCCTCTCCAGCCCACGACTGGAACGAACGCATTGACAACGAGTGCTACCGCCCGAACGCCTTTGCCCGCATACTCAACGACCGCGGCGAAGTCGCGGGGATCGTCAACAACTACGAGTATATGAGCTTCAACATCGGGCCGACCCTGATGAGCTGGCTCGAACGCTACGACGCGGAAGTCTACCAGCGGATTCTGGAGGCCGATCGCCAAAGCTGTCAGCGGCTCAACGGTCACGGCAACGCGATCGCCCAAGTATACAATCACATCATCATGCCGCTGGCTAACGAGCGAGACAAATACACCCAAGTTCGGTGGGGGATCGCAGATTTTCGGTCTCGCTTCAATCGCGATCCCGAAGGAATGTGGCTCGCCGAAACCGCCGTAGACTACGCCACCCTCGAAGTTTTAGTCGCCGAAGGCATCCGCTTCATTGTCTTAGCCCCCTCCCAAGCAGAACGCTGCCGCCCGTTCATCTGGCAAAACCAAGAAGGGGAACCAACCGAAAATTCCGAATGGCACGAAGTCGGCGGCGGCCAAATCGATCCGACTCGCCCGTACCGCTGCTATTTGAAACCAGAAATGCGGTTACTGGCTGACCACCAACTCTCGCCGCTGAGCACTCACCATTTTGGCCGCAGGCACTTCCAAAATTCCGAAGCCACACCTGTCAACACTCCCTACATTGATATCTTTTTCTACGACGGCCCGATCTCGCGGGATATGGGCTTCAATGACGTTCTCAGCAGCAGCCACCACTTGGCCGGGCGCTTGGGTCAAGCAGTACGGGGAGACCACCGACCGGCTCAATTAATCTGCGTGGCGACGGACGGCGAAACTTTCGGCCACCACAAAAACGGTACCGAAAAATGCCTCGCCTACGCCTTCACAGAAGAGTTTCCCCGTCGAGGCTGGACGGTGACGAATTTTGCTCATTATTTAAGTCAAAATCCTCCCACTTGGGAAGTGGAACTCAAACCCGTGACGGCCTGGAGTTGCTCTCACGGGGTCGGTCGCTGGGAAGATGATTGCGGCTGCGGCGGCGGCGGCGAGTGGAACCAAAAATGGCGCCGCCCTTTGCGGGATACTCTCAATTGGCTGCGCGATCGGCTGATTCCGATTTACGAAGAAGCGGGGCGCAAACTGTTGTGCGATCCCTGGAAGGCCAGAGATGAATATATTGAGGTCATCCGCGATCGATCGCCCGCTAACGTTGACAGTTTCCTCGAACGCCATCAAGTGCGCCCCCTCGATGCCGGAGAACAGGTGGACGCCCTGCGGCTGCTGGAAATGCAGCGCCACACCCTGTTAATGTTCACTAGCTGCGGCTGGTTTTTTGAAGAAATCTCGCGGCCAGAAGGCGTGCAAATTCTGCGCTACGCGGCCCGGGCGCTGGAACTGGCGGGCGAAGTTACCGGCGTCCAGCTAGAAAAGGATTTTGTCGCTCAACTAGCCCTCGTACCCAGCAACGTTGACTATTTCAAAACAGGCGCCGAAGTTTACCGCAAACTGGTGGTGACAGCCCAAATTAGTCTCAGACAAGTGGCCGCGCACTACGCGATCAGTTCTCTGTTTGCCAAATATCCCCGCGAACAGCGAGTTTACTGCTATCAGGCCCTGCAGGAAGATTTCCAAATTCAGCGCATGGGCTCGATGACTCTGGGTGTGGGTCAATTGCAGTTAACCTCGGAAATTACGCGGGAAACAGAGGTTTATGTGTTTGCTGCGTTGCACCTCGGCGGCTGGGACTTCCACTGCTGCATTCAGCCTTTTGGCAGCCGCCGGTCTTACACTATGCTCAAAGAGCGGTTGTTTGGAGTTATGCAAGAAGCTTCGGCGGCCCACGCGATTCTGGAAATGGTGCGGCTGTTTGGGGATCAGTCCTTTAGCTTGCGGGATTTATTCGCTGAGGAACGCCACCGGATCGTGCAGTTGCTGAGTCAGGAAAATTTGACTCGGTTGGATCAGCTTTACACTCAGGTTTACCGGGAAAATTACGGGGTGATGATGGCCTTCCACCGAGACGAGTTGCCGGTGCCGGTAGAGTTGCAGGTGGCTGCTGAGGTGGCTTTGGGACACCGCTGTTTGACGGCGGCCAAGGCCCTGGAACTGGAAACGGAGGATGTGGAACCGCTGCTGGCCGAAATTGAGGCGATCGCCACTGAAAGCGGCCATCTCCGCTGTCGGTTGAACGTTCCCGAAGTCAAACAAATTTTGGAAAAGATGATTTGGCGATCGCTAGACGCGCTGCTGCAAGCAGGATCGGACGCCGAAGACCGCTCGCCTGTCAAGTTGGAAGCTGATATCCGCACGATCGAGCGTCTGATTGCGGTGGGCGATCGGCTGAGTCTGGGTTTGTGTCTGGACAAATCGCAAGAACTGTATTTCAATTCTCTGTACAGTCAAATTGTGCCTCTGTGTTTGGGCTGGCTGCAACTGCAAGATGCCTCGGCAGGCGACAGTGTGATCGCTGCCGTTGCCTTGGGGATTGCAGGTTCCGGGGTCGGCTGGGACTTGCCTTCGATCCGGCAGTTGCTGGAGTTGGGCCAAACCTTGGCCGTTGATGTTGAGTGTTGGTTGAAGCAGTTAAGTTGATCGTTTCTCGATTAGCCGGCCCAAATCAATTCCCGCCCTTGAGAATCCGCCCGATCGAGCTTGAAATCCCGATCGGGCCTGCCGGATCGACCGAGGATCGATCGGCATGGAGGCTTCCCGGGCTCGCGGCGGGCGATCGAACCTATAGCAACCGCTTTCGTCGGTTATGGCATCAGCTAAAAGTGCTCGCTTTTGCTGCAGAGAGTGGAATTCGCTCTCCACAAGGATCGGTTTGATAGCCTGAGAGATGCGATCGAGAATAGACCTCTTGCAAAAATAGCTGGGACGGGCTCTGGAGCCCGTCCCACAAAAAGTTTTTTCTCTTGTGGGATGGGCTCCAGAGCCCGTCCGAAAATTTGATCGAAAGGACTTTTGCAAGAAGTCTAATTTGTTGCGCTTTCTTGCCTCCTAACCGACGAAAACGGTTGGTATAACTAGAAGAAAAAGTCATGAAAAGATTTAGATTCTTAGGATTTATTGTTGTCTTTTGTGCAATCATTTCTTGGTCGATCGCCATTGCTCAACCAATTCCTAACCCCCCACTCTGGCAAGTCTATCAACAGTCACTCAAATCAGCAAAATACGTAGACCTCACCCATACCATTACGCCCACCATCCCTGTTTGGTCGGGTTTTGGACAGCCTAAATTTTCAGCCACCACTGGCCCCAAAACCGGCAAAGCTTACACCTATGCTGCCGATAACTTTGAAGCAACCCACTACGATCTGCCTACCGACCAACTGGGTACCCAACTAGATCCCCCGGCCCACTGGAATCCTGACTATCCTGCAATTGACGAGTTACCACCCACCTTTGCCGTCCGTCCGTTAGTGGTTATTCCGATTCAGGAGAAGGTGGCTCGCGAGCCAAATTATGCCCTGCAAGTGGGGGATATTCTGACTTGGGAACGGCAACACGGCAGAATTCCGGAAGGATCGGTGGTGTTTGTCCGTTCAGATTGGTCGAAAGAATGGCCCAATCCTAAACTGGCAACCCTCACCGAATTTCCGGGTGTTTCGCTGGATGCTCTGAAATTTTTGCATCTAGAACGTAAAATTCTGTTTCACGGCCATGAACCCCTAGATACCGATAGTACGCCGACGCTGGAAGGAGAAGCCTGGTTGCTCAGAAATGGCTATACTCAGGCCGAGGGAGTGGCCAATCTCGATCGAGTGCCCGAAACAGGAGCCTTAGTGACGATCGGCTATCCCAAATTACAGGGGGGATTAGGCGGCTATGCCCGCTACATCGCCATTTGCCCGCCCAATTGGCGCTATGGCGTATCCGTGGGGGAGATCCCCGAAGCTCCCCTTGCCAAAGCAGCCAAATCCCTCCATTGGGATCGGCAACTCGGTGTACGAGTTCGGTAAAGTCTATTTAGGGATGAGAATTAAATAAAATCCACTTTTCATGACTGTTGTGGGATGGGCGTCCCGCCCGTCCTTTCTGGGCGGGACGCCCATCCCACAAGAAAAAAGGGAAATTATTTAATTGACGATCCTTAGTGATTAGTTCTGCCGCTTCAGCGCGCGCCAGCTAACTCTTGCTTACACCGGACGGACTGGCAACCTCTGGCTCAGTTTCACTGCTATCTGCCGCCGGTGACGCTCGCCGTTGCATTTTTTCCTGACAGGTGAAACGAGATCTCGCTAGCGATGCGGAGCATTATAGCAGTTGACTGTTGACAGCTTGCCCGCTTGCTTGTCGAAGGGTTAAATAGTACGGCAATCAAACCGTTGATGCAATGGGCTCTGGGATCTATTCCTGAGCTTATTTATGTCCGCGCCCGATGTGGCGGTTGCTATACCGACAGACAACCGCTAATTTTCTTGAAGTCAGTTCTGGACGCAGGAAGACTGAAGAAACCCGGTTTTTTACCCTGACTGCGGACTACGGCGCAGGATTTGCGTAAAAACCCGGTTTCTGAGCACCCGTGCGTAAGTCCTATGAGTTTTCGCTCTACTTCTGTGGGAAGATAAAAAGACTGTCCCCAAAGCGTACTGGTGTTCTGCACTTGCACGCTTTGTAGAGCTTTGAAGAAAGAACACTAAATTTTAAGCTATGAAAGTTGGCGATCGCGTTTGCATTAAAAACTCTGTTGTTGTCTACCACCACCCTGAAAATCGCAGTCAACCATTTGATATTAAGGGTATGGAAGGAGAAGTCGTGGCGATCGTTCACGAATGGCACGGCCGACCTGTCAGTGCTAATTGGCCGATTCTAGTACAATTTGACAAAAAATTTCGAGCTCACCTAAAAGAGGATGAGGTCGAATTGATATCTTCGGAAGTCTAGCTATCTCAAAAGTTGAAGCCGGAACCCAAAGACAATATCAAATCCGGTCAGTCAATTTTAGATTTTAGATTTTAGATTTTAGATTTACTCCACAGATGAATCTGGAAGCTTGAACCTTAGTCTAAAATTTTGGGCTCAACACTACTCCTGCCGGAAAGCAATTATCTGTTTTTGGGCGGGGGTTCTATAACTGTTGTAGAGTTTGTAGTTAAGTGTTCAGTTTTTTCTGTGGCTTTTAGTCGATCGGCTGGACTAAAGTCCTTACTACAAACCATCTTTTTTATTTACTCCTTAATTTTTCGACCGTCTGCGGTTGAACCAACCGAAGATATTCCAATCTCCCTGCATTTTCTGCAATTCCTGCTGATGCTGCTTGGCTGTAGCATAATACCACTGGCAGTGAAGTTCTAGTTCTTGACGGTACTTAATTTCGTCGTAAAACTCGCGGACAATTTGGTGTCTCTGAAAAATTTCGGCCGCGGGAGTCGGTTCTGGGGCAATTGTTTGCAACTCGTGGGGCAGCATGATTGTTTGGGGGCGACTGTGGCTAATATTGGCTGTATTGACTTTAAGCTAACACACTCAATCGATTTTAGATTTTAGATTTTAGATTTTAGATTTTAGATTTTAGATTTTAGATTTTAGATTTTAGATTTTAGATTTT